>JANXXA010000150.1 GCA_025350885.1 Phenylobacterium sp. | reverse complement strand
AGCCGACGCCGGTCGAGACCAGCACGATCGCCTTGGCGTCGGCCATCCGGTAGAGATCGTGAGCCTCAAGCCGCTGGGCGTCCACCAGCATGAAGTTGTCGACCACCGCCGGCGTCGCCGCGGCCATGGCCTCGGTCCCGGCCGCGACCTGAGCGTGATCCAGCGCGCTTTGTGCGCCGTTCGTGGAACAGCCATAGACCAGGGCGGCGCTCGCCAGCAGACCCAGCACGCCAATTCGCGCAGACATCATTGGAAATATCCTTCCCCCGGAACCGGGCTCTTGCAGTTTCCGGGCGCCATAACCGCGGAACACCTATCGTTCGCTTAACTTAACACCGTTCAGGGGCCGAAATCCACAGACCGTTGGTTTCAAATTTGTCATGTTGCGCGTCAGCAGGAGGCGCGGGGCGTTTGCGCGAACGCACGGCGCGGGTTGCGGTCCCGCGCGGCATTCTGGAGAGAGATGGTCCATGAGCTTTGTGACACGCCGGAAACCCATCGCGGCGGAGGCGGCCGCCGGCGCCCATGGGCTCAAGAAGACGCTCAGCTGGCCACATCTGCTGGCGCTGGGGGTGGGCGCGATCATCGGCACCGGCATCTATACCCTGACCGGCGTTGCCGCCGGACTGGCCGGACCGGCGGTGATCCTGTCATTCGCCGTGGCCGGGGCGGTCTGCGCGGTCGCCGCGCTGAGCTATGCCGAGATGGCCAGCCTGATGCCGCACGCCGGCAGCGCCTATTCCTATTCCTACGCCACGCTGGGCGAGCTGATCGCCTGGGTGATCGGCTGGAGCCTGATCCTCGAATACACCCTGGTCTGCAGCGCGGTGTCGGTCGGCTGGTCGGGCTATGCCGCCGGCCTGATCGAACAGGCCCACTGGGCGGTCCCCAAGGCGCTGCTGGCGGGTCCCGAGGCCGGCGGGCTGATTAATCTGCCGGCCGTGGTGATCGCGCTCGCGGTCACCGGCATGCTGCTGGTGGGCACGCGGGAAAGCGCGACGGTCAATTTCATCCTCGTCTGCATCAAGCTGGTGGCGCTGGCGGCCTTCGTGGCGCTGACCCTGCCGAGCTTCGACGCCAGCCACTTCCATCCCTTCGCCCCGTTCGGGTTCGGCGCGCACGAGATCGATGGCAAGAAGTACGGGGTGATGGGCGCCGCGGCGATCATCTTTTTCGCCTTCTACGGGTTCGACGCCATCTCCACGGCCGCCGAAGAGACCAAGAACCCGCGCCGCGACCTGACCATCGGCATCATCGGATCGATGCTGCTCTGCACGCTGATCTACATGGTGGTCGCCGCCTCAGCGCTCGGCGCCTCGCCCTATGACGTGTTTTCCCGGAGTGGCGAACCGCTGGCGTTTGTGCTGCGCGAGCTGCATCGGCCGCTGGCCGCCGCGGTGATCGCCGCGGCCGCGGTGGTGGCCATGCCGACGGTGATCATGGTGTTCATGTTCGGCCAGAGCCGGGTGTTCTTCGCCATGGCCCGCGACGGCCTGCTGCCCCGGGCGCTGGCGCAAGTCAGTTCGCGCGGCGTTCCCGGTACGGTCACCATCCTCACCGGGGTGATCGCCGCGGTGATCGCCGGCGTAATGCCACTGTCGGAGATCGCTTCGCTGGCCAACGCCGGCACGCTGGCGGCGTTCATCGCCACGACCCTGGCCGTCATGGCGCTGCGCCGCGCCATGCCCGACCTGCCCCGGCCGTTCCGCACGCCGGCGATCTGGCTGGTCGGCCCGGCCGGTATCGCCGGCTGCCTCTATCTGTTCACCAGCCTCTCGGCCAAGACGATGATCTTCTTCGCGGCCTGGAACCTCGCCGGCGTGGGGGTCTACCTGCTCTACGGCCGCACGCGGAGCCGGCTGGCGGCGGCCTGAAACCGAACCCCTCACCGCGCGGTTTTGCAACGCCGGACCGAAAGCGGTGCTTTGCGTGACGCGGCGTTGGGGTCTATCCCCGACCGATGACCGCAACCGGCGCAGCAGCTCGCAGACCAGGACCTCCGGGAGGGCCGCCCATGGGGGGGCCGCCCATGGGGGGGTTCCCCGGCCGCAAGGGGCCCGACCTCACCATAGGGCCGATCGGGTCAACTCTGATCACCTTCGCCCTGCCGGTGCTGGGCTCCAATATCCTGCAGTCGCTGAACGGCTCGGCCAACGCCATCTGGGTCAGCCACGTGCTGGGCGAGGCGGCGCTGACCGCCACCTCCAACTCCAACCAGATCTTCTTTTTGATGCTGGGCGCGGTGTTCGGGGTCTCAATGGCCGCCAACATCATGATCGGTCAGGCGGTCGGGGCGCGTGACGAGGCGCTGGCCCGCCGCGTCGTGGGAACCTGCACCACCTTCTTCATCGTGCTGTCGCTGCTGGTCGGCATAGCCGGCGGCCTGCTGACGCCACACATCCTGGACGCCATGCGCACCCCCCCCGCCGCGCGCGCCGACGCCATTGCCTATCTGCGGGTGATCTTCGCGGCGATGCCGTTTATGTACTTCTTCAGCTTCATGATGATGAGCCAGCGCGGGACCGGCGACAGCCGCACGCCGTTCTATTTCTCACTGCTGGCCGTGGGCCTCGACGTGGTCCTCAACCCGATGTTGATCATCGGTATCGGGCCGTTCCCGAAAATGGGCATCGCCGGCTCGGCGACCTCGACACTGATCGCCCAGACACTCACCCTGGCGGTGATGCTGGTCCACCTCTACCGGCGCAACTCCATCCTGGTGATCCGGCCGCGTGAATGGCGGCTGCTGATACCGGATTTCACGATCATCAGATCCTTGGTGACCAAAGGCCTGCCGATGGGCTTCCAGATGATGGTCATCAGCCTGGCTGCGGTGACCATGATGAGCTTCGTCAACCGCTATGGCGTCCACACCTCGGCGGCCTATGGCGCGGCGGCGCAGCTGTGGACCTATATCCAGATGCCGGCCATGGCGCTGGGCGCCGCGGTCTCCTCGATGGCCGCCCAGAACGTCGGCGCGGGCAAGATGGACCGGGTCGAGCGCGTGGCGCGGATCGGGGCGCTCTATGCGATCCTGTTCACCGGCGTACCGGTTCTGACCATCTACCTGGCTGATCCGTGGGTGCTGCGGGCCTTCCTGCCGGGGGCCAGTCCCTCGCTGCCGATCGCCGTGCACATCAATTCCATCGTCATCTGGGGCTTCGTGCCGTTCGGTGTGGCGTTCATCTTCTCCGGCATCGTGCGCGCCACCGGCGCCGTCTGGCCGCCGCTGCTGGCGATGATCATTTCGCTGTGGGGCGTACGGATCCCGATGGCCCGGCTGCTCGAGCCGCACATCGGCGCTGACGCCATCTGGTATGCTTTTCCGGTCGGCAGTTCGATGACCTGCCTGCTGGCCGGCGGCTACTTCCTGTGGGGCGGCTGGCGGACGGCTCGCATGCTGGACGTGACCCCCAGCGCCGACGCCCCCGACACCGGGCTTGGCCAGCCGATGATGGACGAGAGCGAGGCGATCACCGACGCGGGGATCCACCGCCAGGATCTCAGAAACCGGTCTCCATCACCGCCGAATAGACCAGAGTCCAAAGCTCCCGCCGGATAGGATTGGTCGAGAACTTCAGAGGCTGAGTGATGAACTCCGCAGCGACCCTTTCCACCGATCAACCCAGAACGCCGTAGGCGCTGCGGCCGCACACGACACTTGAGGAAAGGGTCGACATCGCGCAGGTCTGAACTATGGGGATTGCTTCGCGTACGAAGCAGCCTCGAGGCACGGTTGCCGGGTACTGTTTGTCGGTCAGGATTTTTCCAAAACCGACATCCACGAGCGGGCTGCAAGCCTCGCTGCATTCCGGAGTTTCCATCGATGTCCGACCCCGCTTGGCCCGTGATGTCCGTCGCCGAGGCCCACGCCCGGCTCACCGCGCCCGGTCAGCGGTTCGAGATCGAGGAGATGGAGATCCGAGGCGTCGTGACCCGCGTCTGGAAGAACGCGCCCGCGACGCTGCGCGAGGTGTTCCTCAACGCCCGCGCCTTTCCGGACCGCGAATTCCTGGTCTACGACGACGAGCGCGCCACCTACGACGCCTTCGCCCGCGCCACGCTGACGCTGGCCGCCCGGCTGCGCGCCGACGGCGTGGGCAAGGGCGACCGGGTAGCGGTGATCATGCGCAACCTGCCGGAGTGGCCGGCCGCCTTCTTTGCCGCGGTCCTCGTCGGCGCCATCGTCACGCCGCTGAACGCCTGGTGGACGGGCGCGGAACTGCAATACGGCCTGGCCGACTCTGGGACCAAGATCGCCATCGTCGATGACGAGCGGCTGGGCCGGATCGAGGACGATCTGGACAGCCTGGGCAACCTTGAGAAGGTCTATGTCTCACGGCTGAGCGCACCCATCTCACATGGCAAGGTCCATCGGCTTGAGGACATCATCGGCCCGGTGAACGGCTGGCGGGGCC
>JANXXA010000119.1 GCA_025350885.1 Phenylobacterium sp. | reverse complement strand
TCCACCGCAGTTTGCCCATTGGCGAGCGCCGAGGGACTGGATGCGATCTGGTTCGGCGATGAGACGGTTCCAGGCGTCGCAGACGGCGTCGAGGATGGCGTCGTAGTCTTTGAAGACGTGGTTGGAGAGCCAACGGCCTCGGAGATACTCCCAGACGTTCTCGGCCGGGTTGAGCTCGGGCGATCTGGGCGGCAGCGGCAGGAAGGTGATGTTGTCGGGTTTCCTAAGCTTGCCGGTGGTGTGCCAGCCCGCTTGATCGAGGACGAGGACGGCGTGGGCTCCGGAGCTGACGTTGGCGCTGATCTCATCGAGGTGATGCTGCATGCCCTGGGTGTCGGCGCGCTGCATGACGATGGCCGCGCCGGTCTGGCGGGCCGGGCAGATGGCGCCGAAGAGATAGGCGCAGCCGGTGCGCAGGTCGCAGACCTGACGGGGGCGGGTTCCGCGCTTGGCCCAGACCCGGGTGCGCTGGGTCTTCTGGCCGATCCGCATCTCGTCCCCCGCCTTCGCGAGGGCAGGCTCTGGAACCAGATCTCTATGGGCGTGCCGAGGGGCTGCTCTGCACGGATCTCCGCGATCCTTTGCGGGAAGTTTTTTTAAACGCCTCCAGGGCGTCCTTGTCCTGGCGATAGTGCCGCGGCCGGGTGGTGATGTGGCTGAAGTCCAGCCGGTCCAGCAGCTTGCCGATGGTCCGCTCGTGATAGACGACGCCCCAGCGCTCGGCGATCAGCAGCTTCAGGTCCGCGCAGCGCCAGCGCGCCAGGTGGCCAAGGCCGGCCGCCGCGGGGCCGGCCTCGACGATCCCGTCCAGCTCGGCCTCCTGCTCCGGCGTCAGTCGCCGCGGATTGCCCGGCGCGGGCCGGTTGATCAGACCTGCCGCACCCTCGGCGTTGAAGCGGTGCGCCCAATCCCGCAGCGTCTGGCGGTCCATCCCACCGATCCGCGCCGCGTCGGACCGGCTCATGCCCTCGTACACCGCCGCGATCGCCAGCAGCCGGCGCGCCTGATCAGCGTCATCCGCATCCCGCGCCAACCGACGCACCGACACCGCGTCGAAGTCGTCCCGCAAAACCACCGAAGCCATCAATCCCCTCCTCGCAATGAGAAGCGTGAATCACGGTTCGGCGTCGCAGGGAATCCCTGAGTCAACGTCAGGGGCGATTGGTATAAGCAGTTCGTCGTCGCGACCGCGCCTCACTGCCAGCCAACAAGGCCCCGCACGGACGCGCGCAAGGCCTTGGGATCGAAGGCCTGGCCGTCCTTAAACACCAGCTCGACGGCTTCGATGTCGGCCATGGTGCGGGAAGGGTCGCCGGCGATGACGACGAGGTCGGCGCGCTTGCCCACAGCCAGGCTGCCAACCTCGCCGTCGATGCCGAGAAAGCGCGCGCCGTCCAGCGTGGCCATCCGCAATACGGACAACGGCGGATGTCCCGCATCGACCAGGGCCTCCAGCGCATGGTGGTCGGCGTACCCGGCGATCTGGCCGTGGTCCTGGGCGTCTGAGCCGATCACCAGCCGGCCGCCGGCGGCGATGAACTGGCGCTCCAGCGTACGGACATAGTCTTGCGCGGCGCCGGACTCCTCGCGAGGACGGGCGAACCAGGCGTCGTAGTTGCCCAGCGCGGTCGGATGCAGCAGCGCACGCTCCTCCGCCGACAGCGGCCGGTCCAAGGAGGCGGGCGTTGTCGTCAGCACGACGCCACCCCGCACCAGCAACCGGACAAGGGCGGCCGCCTTTGCAGGGTCCGGCGGGGCCGGCGCCTGGCCGTCGGCCGCACCGGCCGCGAGCTCCGCAAGGCAAGCCTGGAACGAGTGTTCGATGTTGTCGATGCCAAGCTCGACGGCTTCGCGGCAGCCGATCCGGCCCAGGTGTCCGGTTACGAGCAAGTGATGGGCATGCGCCTCGGCGATCACGCCACGGGCTGCGTCGTGCGACAGGGCCGAATAGATCTTGAACGACGTCGCGCCCCGAGCCGCCCAGTAGCGCACCTCACGACGGCCCTCGGCTTCGGTGCGCACGATGTCATCGCCGAGGAAGTGGTCGTCGTAGCCATTGAAGAACGGCCCGGTGACGAACATCCGCGGACCCGCGATCCGGTGCTCGTCAATCGCCAGCTTGAGGTTCAGGTCGGTCATCGGAACGTCCGTGCCGGCGGTGCGCAGTGTGGTCACCCCGGCCGCCAGATAGAGCCTGGGGAAGCTCACCGCCTGCGAGTGCCAGACCCGGAAGCCCGAGAAATACATCATGTGTTCGTGCAGCATCACCAGGCCCGGCAGGACGCTGCGGCCGGGGAGCCGGCGCTGCTCGACGCCGGTAGGGATCCGCAGGCCTTCCGTCGGTCCTATCGCGGCGATGCGACCGTCCTTGATCACCAGGGTCTGGTGAGCGCGGGCCGGACTCCCGGTCCCGTCGATCACGTTGACGTCGACAAGCGCCACATCGCGCGGCACGGGCGCCGCGAACTGGCTGACCTCGGCCAGGGATCCCGGTGGCGTCGCCAGGGCAGGGTGCAGGAACCCGAGTGCCGCCGCCGCCACTGTGGCCAGACTCAGGCACGCTCGCAATGGCCTCTCCAAGCTGGCCTGCGGAAGTAGGCCGCATTTCCTCGCGGCGCCGGCTGCCGCCAGCCCCAGTCTAAAGTCCCGATTCCGAAGTTCGCAAGCGCTTGTGGCCGGTGCGGTCGAACTTCGGAATCGATAAGGACACTAGCAAGCCTTTGTTTCCTAGTGTGCTTCTTGGATCTGAAGTTCGCTCAGAGCCCGATCCTCAAGCAGGCGAACTTCAGATCCAGCACACTAGTTCAGCTCCAGCCCCGCAAGGCTCCCCTCGGCGCGCCAGTCCTCCAGCACCTTGGCAAAGGCCACGGGGCCCGCGCCGTAGGAGCCGTTGCGGTTGCTCATCGCCTGCACGTTGCCCTCGTTGTTGTAGTAGCCGGGGGTGCACTCCTCGAGGAACGCCTGCCGCTGGATCGACAGGTCGATGATGGTCTGCACCCAGGCCTGCTCGGCGGCCTCGGAGGCTTCCACTCGGCGCACTTGGTGATCGGCACAGTGCTTGAGGATGTAGGCGATGTGGCGGGACTGCTCGTTGATCATGTGCGGGAAATTCGCGGTGAACCCCGACTGGGTGTTGGAGACGATGAAGCAGTTGGGAAAGCCCCGGCTGTGCAGGCCGTGTAGTGTCGAGACCCCGTCGCGCCACCTCTCCGTCAGCGTCACCCCCTCACGGCCGTGCAACTCATAGCCTGAGCGCCGGGTGAACTCGGTGCCGACCTCGAAACCGGTGGCGTAGATCAGGCAGTCGAGCTCGTACTCGACGCCATTTGCCACCACCCCGGTCTCGGTGATCGCCTCGACGCCGCGCCCTTGCGTGTCGATCAGGTGGACGTTGGGCCGGTTGAATGTCGCCAGGTACTCGTCATGGAAACACGGCCGCTTGCAGAACTGGTTGTAGTAAGGCTTCAGCGCCTCGGCCGTCGCCGGATCCTCGACCACGGCGTCCACGCGGGCGCGCACCTGTTCCATCTTCTTGAAATCGGCCAGCTGCATCAGGGCGGCGGGATCGTCCACCGTCTCCCCGGCAGCGATCTTCTTGCGCGCGAGCAGCAGGATATTGCCGATGATGTCGGTCCAGCCGTCGTTGACCAGATCCTCCGCCTGGAAGCCGCCGGAGAGCAGGATATTGAAATTGTCCATCCGCCGCTGCTGCCAGCCGGTCTCCAACGCCTGTGCCCATTGCGGGTCCGTGGGCGTGTTGTTGCGCACGTCGATGGACGACGGCGTACGCTGGAAGACGAACAGTTCGCCGGCCGCCGCGCCCAGGTGGGGCACACACTGCACGGCCGTGGCGCCAGTGCCGATTACCCCCACCCGCTTGCCGGCCAGACGGTCAAGCCCACCCTGCGACGTGCCGCCGGTGTAGCCATAGTCCCAGCGGCTGGTGTGGAAGGAATGGCGCGTGAAGCTCTCGATACCGGGAATGCCCGGCAAGCGGGTGGGGGTAATCGGCACTGGCGCCACGGCCGTGCAGTGTGTGCCCCACCTGGGCGCGGCGGCC
>JANXXA010000091.1 GCA_025350885.1 Phenylobacterium sp. | reverse complement strand
TGACGCCGACCGAGCGCGACGCCCTGATGGCCGCCGCCGCGCCCCTGCTGCGCCTGGCGAGCGCCGAGGCATGAGCCCGCGCAGCGCCGACGAGGTCCTGGTCGAAGACGTCCTCGACGAAGGCGGCGCCGACGCCGCGGCCGTGCTCAGCCCCGACAAGGCCGCCGCCCTGCGCGGCTGGGTGATCCCGGCGATCATCGGCACGGCGCTGTTCATGCAGACGCTGAACGCCACCTCAATCAACAATGCCCTGCCGGCCATGGCGCACGCCCTCCACGTCGAGCCGCTGCGGCTCAACATTGCCATCACCATGTACCTGCTGGCGTCTGCGGTATTCCTGCCGATCTCCGGCTGGATGGCAGACCGGTTCGGCGCCAAGCGGATCTTCATGATCGCGATGGTCGCCTATGCGCTGTCGTCGGCTCTGTGCGGCTTCGCAGACAGTCTGCCGCAGCTGATCGCCGCGCGGCTGTTCCAGGGCTGCGCCGGGGCGATGATGGGGCCGGTGGGGCGCCTGGTGCTGCTGCGCACCACACCCAAGTCCGAGTTGGTCGGGGCTATGTCGGTGGTGACCATGCCGGCGCTGTTGGGACCGGTGATCGGCCCGGTGCTGGGCGGGGCCATCGTCACCTTCGTGTCCTGGCGCTGGATCTTCTTCCTCAACCTGCCGGTCGCCGTCGCCGGCGTGCTGCTGGTCCGCGCCTTCGTGCCCAATGTGAAGGAACAGCAGGTCTCGCCGATCGACTGGCTGGGCATCTTGCTCACCGGGTTCGGCCTGGCCGGGCTGATCTTCGGCTTCGAGACCCTCGGCCGCGACGTCCTGCCGCCGGTCGCCGTGGCCGGCCTGTTCGCCGCCGGCCTCGCCTGCCTGGGCGTCTATTGGCGCCACGCCCGCGACAATCCGCACGCCATCATCGACCTGCGCATCTTCCGGATCCCCACCTTTCAGGCCTCGGTGCTGGGCGGCGCCTTCTTCCGCCTGATCCCCGGCGCGACGCCATTCCTGCTGGCCATGCTGTTGCAGGTCGGCTTCGGAATGAGCGCGTTCGCGGCCGGCCTGATGACCTTCATCTCCGCGGTGGGCGCCCTGGTGATGAAAACCACCGCCCCGCCGATCCTGCGCCGGTTCGGATTTCGCCGGGTTCTGCTGGTCAACGGGGTGATCTGCGCGGCCACCTTCATGGTCTATGCGCTGTTCCGGATGGACACCCCGCACTGGCTGATCATGGCCGCGCTCGCGGTCGGCGGCTTCTTCCGATCGCTGCAGTTCACCAGCCTGAACGGCATGGCCTATGCCGACCTCGACCAGTCGCAGATGAGCCGCGGCACGACGACAGCCTCGATGGCCCAGCAGTTCATCCAGTCAGTGAGCATCGGGCTCGCCGCCACCCTGCTGCACTTGCTGATGGTGGCGCGGGGCGAAACCCACCTGACCGGAGGCACGGTGGCGCCGGCCTTCGCCGTCATCGGCGCGGTGACGTTGATCTCGCTGTTCTGGTTCGCCCGCCTGCCCGCCAATGCCGGCGACGAGATGAACGGCCGGTAGGCGTCAGCCTTGGACCTCGGTCCGCGGCCGGTCGTGGCCATCGGACAGCTCTTCGTGGACCTCGCCCTTGGCGTCTTCATAGACGATGCCGTGGGTGTCGCCGGAGACCCGCTGTTCGCCCGCCGCGCGGCGGGCCGCCACCAGCGCCGCGTCATGGCCGGCGAAGGTTTCGGAGAACGAGCCGTCCACCGCATAGGCCCAGCCGCCGTCATGCTCGACGATCCTGTAGGTGATGTGGCTCATCTGAAATCTCCGATAGGACCTGCCCCTGGGGGCCTCAGCTTGTCGCCGCGGCGCGCGCCGGATAAACGCGCGGCCGCAGGGGTCGGATCCGCAGCGACAGGCCCGATGCGACGCCGGCTGGCAATGTCGGCCCATGCGCCTGCAGTTCCAGCAGTTGCCCTTCGACCAGACACTCGACGCGCACATCAGGACCCCGCGCGGCCACCGCCTTGACCTCGCCGGCCAGTCCCGCGCCATCGGCGGGGGCAAACGTCACTTCGTCGGGACGGAAATAGACCTCCACCTTGCCCTGCGGCGCGTTCTTCGGCGCCTTGGTCTCCCAGACGGCGATGGTCAGCCGCCCGCCTTCGACGGTGCCCGGCATCCGGCAGGCCGCCCCCAGGAAGTCGTAGACGAAGGGATCGGCGGGGTTCTCATAGACTTCGTTGGGCGTGCCCAGCTGGCGCAACTCGCCGTCCTTGAGGATTGCCACCCGGTCGGCCAGGTCCAGCGCCTCCTCCTGGTCGTGGGTGACAAAGACCGTGGTCACGCCGGCCCGGTCGTGCAGGTCCCGCAGCCATCGGCGCAGTTCGCGTCGCACCTGGGCGTCCAGGGCGCCGAACGGTTCGTCGAGCAGCAGCATTCGCGGTTCGATGGCCAGCGCCCGCGCCAGGGCCACCCGTTGCCGCTGTCCGCCCGACAACTGGGCTGGAAAGCGCGCGCCGAGGTTGTCCAGCTGCACCAGCGACAGCAGATCCGCCACGCGATCATTCACCTCCGACTTCGACGGCCGCTGGGCGCGCGGCCTGACCTTCAGCCCGAACGCGATGTTCTGGGCCACGGTCATGTGCCGAAAGAGCGCATAGTGCTGAAAGACCATGCCGACCTTGCGCTGGCGGATCGGGATTGACAGGAAGTCCTCGCCAGCGAAGCGCACCTCCCCGGCGTCGGGCTTCTCCAGCCCGGCCAGCACCCGCAACAGCGTGGTCTTGCCTGAACCTGAGGGGCCCAGCAGCGCCAGGAATTCCTTGTCGCGCGCCTGCAACGAGACGTTGTTCAGCGCCGGAAAGCGGCCGAAGGACTTGGAAATCCCCTTGATCTCCAGCGAGAGGGGGGATTTCGCATCAGTGTCGGCGGTTGGCTGAAAGTTCACCGGCATGGCGCCATTCAAGGGCGGTCTTGAGGACCAGGGTGACGAGCCCGAGGGAGGCCAGGAGCGAGGCCGCCGCGAAGGCGCCGACGAAATCATAGTCATTATAGAGCACCTCGACGTGAAGCGGGAGCGTGGTGGTCAGGCCGCGGATATGGCCCGAGACGACGGAGACGGCGCCGAACTCGCCCATCGCGCGCGCATTGCAGAGCAGGACGCCGTAGAGCAGCGCCCAGCGGATGTTCGGCAGCGTGATCTTCCAGAAGGTGGTGAAGCCCGACGCGCCCAGGGTCAGGGCCGCGGCCTCCTCATCGGCCCCCTGGTCCTGCATCAGCGGGATCAGCTCGCGGGCGACAAAGGGGAAGGTCACTAGGATGGTCGCCAGCACCAGGCCCGTGGTGGCGAAGATGATCTTGATGTCGTGATCTATCAGCCAGGTTCCAAACCAGCCCTGGGCGCCGAACAGCAGCACCCAGACCAGGCCGGATACGACCGGCGACATCGAGAACGGCAGGTCGATCAGCGTCAACAGCAGGTTCTTGCCGCGGAACTCGAACTTGGC
>JANXXA010000083.1 GCA_025350885.1 Phenylobacterium sp. | reverse complement strand
GCTGAGGTTTGGTAGGTGGCAGGAGATCTTGGCCGAGCGTCCCCCGGCAAAGGGCCTAACGCTCGACCTAGCCATTTGGACGTATGCCCGGGGCTTTGCTCATGCCAACACCGGAGCCACAGCTGCGGCCCAAGCCGATCGCCAAAAGCTGGCCGAGCTCACAAAGGCTGATTTCCGGCGCTACGAACCCTTTGGGATTCCCGTCGCTCAGATGACGCAGATTACCCTGGCCCTGCTCGACGGCGAGATCGCGCGTACCTCCGGCGATCTTCCAGGCGCGATCAATTCGTTCAAGAAGGCCCAGGCGTTGGAAGTGGCGCTGCCTTACACCGAGCCGCCCTACTGGCATCAGCCCACCAGCCATTTTCTCGGCGCGGCACTGTTGCAGGCCAGGCGTCCGGCCGAGGCCGAAGCTGTTTATCGCGAAAGCCTGAAGACCTATCGCGACGACGGCTGGGCGCTGACCGGTCTGGTCCAGGCGCTGGACGCCCAGGGCAAGACGGCGCAAGCGGCGCAGGCGGGCAAGGCCCGGGCCGACGCCTGGCGGATGAGCGACACGCGGCTCGAGACCTCGAGACTTTAACGCCAGCCGGCCTGTTTCAGCGCGGCCGCCTGACCGCGGCTCACCGGGACGAGGAGACCTGACGAAAGTCGCGCCTCGCCGCGACCGCGCCGCCAGCGGACGGTTTCCAACGCCTGGGCCGCCACCCACCAGGATCGGTGCGTGCGAAACCCCGGGGTCGCGGCCAGTTCCGCCAGTGCGTCGGCGAAGCGCAGGGTGATCAGCTCCTCGCCGGCGTCGGTATGGACCCGCAGGTAGTGGTCCTCCGCTTGCACCGCGAGCAGGGCCGCTGCGCGCCGGCGCGCCGACAGGCGCTGGCGAAAGGCAGCTGCCGTGTCGGGCTCGCCCGCTGGAACCTCCACGATCACCACCGGGGCTTCGCGCCAGGCCAGCTGGCGCAGGGCCATGACCGCAATGCACACCACCAGCACCTGAAAGGCCAGCCCCGGGAGGAAGGGCAGAGGCGTGCCGGCTCCGAACATCAGGTGCGCCACCAGCTGGACCAGGCCGGTGACGGCGGGCGTCATCAGCAGGCTGTCCACCGCCAGCCGCCGCCAGAAACCGGGCAGACGCCGGCCCAGCGTCTCGTCGATGGTGATCCCGAACACCCCGCCCCCGAGGATCAGGCTGAGCCAATAGACCAACCGCTCGCCCATCGGGTTGTCCCCGGACCCGAACGGTCCCAGCAGCGCCATGAACACCCCCACCGCCGTCAGCAGCGCGATCTCGGCGGCCACGCGCCGTAGCGGCAGGGGGGTGAGAACTCTGGCCATTGCGGCTGCGGGGAGGCTCCGGTGGATTCGCCGACAGTCTGCCACGATCCGTTCGCGCAGAAACGGCGCCGTTCGCGGGTTCGGGGGTGGCGGCGCTGGAAGACCCCTGCCAACCCGAGCCATCGCCAGGAGATGTTCGAGATGACCAGCAGGATATCGACAGGACTGTGGGCGTTGCTCGCCGCCTTCAGCCTGATCATCGCAGCCGGGTCGCTGCGCTATCTGCTGCCACAGGTTCCCGGAATTCCGCCGGACGTGGCGAAGAACCTGATGCGCCAGCCGTGGCTGGTGATGCACGCCGGCCTGGCGTCGGTGGCGTTGCTCGTCGGGCCGATCCAGTTCGTGCCGAGGCTGCGGGCCGCGCGGCCTGGGCTGCACCGCTGGCTGGGCCGGATCTATGTGTTCGCCTGCCTCGCCGCCGGCGGCGCCGGCCTGCTGCTGGCCTGGGGAACCAACGCCGGCCCGGTGGCGCAGCTGGGCTTCGGGACGCTGGCCATCGCCTGGATCGTCTGCACCGCTCAGGCGCTGCGCCTGGCCATGGCGCGCCGCATCGTCGAGCACCGGCGCTGGATGATCCGCTCCTTCGCCATGACCTTCGCCGCGGTGACCCTGCGCCTCTACCTGCCGATCGCCCCGATCCTCGGCTATCCGTTCATGGACGGCTATCGGATCATCTCCTGGATGGCCTGGCTCCCGAACCTGATCGTCGTCGAACTCTACCTGCGCCGCGCCGGTCTTCGCAGGTCCGTGATCGTGCCCGCCTGAGGCCCGGAGCCGCCCGGTCGGCGCGCCAGACGTTGCGCTCGACCACCAACACGTCGAAAACACTCGTGAGGCCGAGTTTTGGATTCATGGGAAAAAGGAGTGACGGTGGGATGCGATGGAAAAGGGAGATTAGCGGAAAAGTTTCAGTGAGT
>JANXXA010000029.1 GCA_025350885.1 Phenylobacterium sp. | reverse complement strand
GGTGGAGGGGGCGAACCCCATCCAAAGCACCACGGACACCCGAGCGATCCGCCCGCGCCTGAGGCTCGCCCCCTCCACCATCCGCTCCCACCGGATCGCAAGGCGATCCGGCGCCCCCATCGCTTCGCGATCCACCCCCAGCGGGGGCGGATTGGCGGATGGTCCCCCTCCCGCCGCTTCGCGGGGGAGGTAGATGTCCCCTGAACCGCCCCGCGATTGCCCGCTCTGCCCCAGGCTGGTGGCCTATCGGAGTGTCAACGCCGCCGAACACCCCGACTGGTTCAACGGCCCGGCGCCGTCGTTCGGCGACGCCAACGCCCGCCTGCTGGTGGCGGGTCTCGCGCCCGGGCGGCAGGGGGCGAACCGCACGGGTCGACCGTTCACCGGGGATGGGGCGGGGGTGATCCTCTATGAGACCCTGATCCGGACCGGCTTCGCGACCGGTCGCTACGATCCGAACGGCGAAGACGACCTGACGCTGATCGACTGCATGATCTCCAACGCCGTCCGCTGCGCCCCGCCGGGAAACAAACCGGAGACGTCCGAGGAAAACACCTGCCGGCGGTTTCTCAGCGCGCGCATCGCCGCCCTGCCCCGGCTGAAGGTGATCGTCACCCTGGGTGACGTGGCGCGACGCAATGTGCTGAAGGCGCTGGGGCTCAAGGGATCGGCGGGCCTGCCGGGGCACGGGACCGAGTTTCAGGCGGGACCTTACGTGGTGCTGAACAGCTACCACTGCTCGCGGCTCAACACCAACACCGGGCGGCTGACGCCTGCGATGTTCGAGGCGGTGTTTGATCGGGCGAAGGCGTTGCTCGAGGGATAGGGCTCAGGTCCTGGGCCTGGATTTCGCCTTGGTCTTGGACTTGGCCTGGCCGGGCCACGCCGTATCGATCGGCAGCTTCGGATTGGCGGTGACCGCCAGGTCCGCGCAGTGGTGGTAGGTGAAGCGGCCGTCGGTGTTGACCCCATGCTCCTCCATGAACTGGATCACCTGCAAGGCGCAGTGGGCGCAGTTGATGTTGGGGATCTTGACGTCGGTCTCGAATTCCTGAGCGGGCTGGCGCACGTGATGCGCCCAGATCCCATCGAGAAGAACCGGCGGCTTGGGGTTCGGATCGATCTTCGCGGAAACCGAGACCGGCCCGCGCGGCCCCTCGCGGGTGACGTCTTCCGGATCGGCCGGCAGCTCGGCGCGGTCGAGCACCGACAGCGCGATGCGAAAGTGGCCGGGGTGGTAGATGGTCTCTTTGACCTTGAGATGCAGCAATTCGCCGCCGACCACCGGCGTCACGGCGTTGGTCGGTGTTCCGGCGTTCGCGGTCGTGCCGCCGCAGGGGCCGAGTTTCTGCGGGTCGCCGAGCTGATTCTCCTCAACCCAGGACTTCGGCTGCACCAGGATGAAGTGGCTCCAGCCAATCACTGGCGTGGCAAGCATGACGGATCCGGCGCAGAGCGCGGCGGCGAGACGATACTTCATCTGGAAATTTCCCCCTGTTTGGCCAGCTCAGCGTTGAACGAGTTGCGTCAGCACCCCGCCGGTCTCCGAAGGATGGATGAACACCTGCCCCTTGATCGGATTTCCAGCGCCGGGATCGCCGACCAGCCGGACGCCCTTGCCGCGCAGGTCGGCGACGGCCTGCTCGAGGTCATCGACCTGCATGGCGATGAGGTGGACCCCCTCGCCCTTGTCCGCCAACCGCTTGGCGATGGGACCCTGGTCGTCGATGTTGGACACCAGCTCCACGTAGGAGTCGGCGAAACGGAAGAAGGCCATCTTCATGCCCGCCGCCGGCGCCTCGCGCCGCTCGCTGACCTCAACGCCATAGATGGTCGCGTAGCGGCCGACCGCAGCCTCGATATCCTTCACCGCGACCACGATGTGATCCACACCCTTGAACATCCGGCGACCCTCTTCTGCTGGGGCGACAGGGCTATCAGCCGGGAGGCGAGGCGCCAACACCCTGCGGACAACAGGGAGACGGTGCGCGCGGTCAGAACGATCCCTCGCCTCGGGAGGCGCCGGACGCTAGGTTCTCGCCTTCGCCCTCCCGTGGAATTATCGCCTTGCAAAACCCCCGTCGCCTGCTGGTCCTCGCCGCCCTGGCCACCGCTGTCGCAACCGCGGGCCTCGCCGCGCCGCCCAGGAT
>JANXXA010000596.1 GCA_025350885.1 Phenylobacterium sp. | reverse complement strand
CTGCGCAACATGCCTCCGGGCATCGCTTGGGTAATCAGTCCGCCCAGGCCGCCGAACCCGGCGTCGATCAGCTCCATCACCGGCTTGGCCCCGGTGAACACCGCCTGGAACATCACGAACAGCAGGGTGAGCAGGATCGCCAGGCCGGCGACCGGGTGCAGCAGCAGGCTGTCAACCCTGCCGGTAAAGGTGTCGGGCCGCTCCGGCGCCTGGACATTGGCCTTGAGGATGCGCTGGGCCTCGCGATGGGCGTCGCGGATCGCGTGCGCGTCGGGTTCGCGCCAGCTGTCGCCGGCGGAAAGTCCGCCCGCGGCGATCAGCGCGTCCACCTGGGCTACCAGGTCCTCGATCCCGCGCTTGCGGGTGGCCACGGTGGTGACGATCGGACAGCCGATGTCACGGGCCAGGCCCTCCAGGTCGATACGCAGGCCCTGGCGCTGGGCGATGTCGTACATGTTGAGCGCCAGCACCATCGGCCGGCCGACCGCCTTCAGTTCCAGGATCAGCCGCAGCACCAGGCGCAGGTTGGTGGCGTCGGCAACGCAGATCAGCACGTCGGGCGCCTGTTCCCCCGCCAGCCGGCCCAGCACCGCGTCGCGGGTGACCACTTCGTCGGGACTGCGCGCGCGCAGCGAATAGGTCCCCGGCAGGTCCAGCACCGACAGCGACCGGCCGCTGGCGGCGACCACCTGGCCCTCCTTGCGCTCGACGGTGACGCCGGCGTAGTTGGCCACCTTCTGGCGGCTGCCGGTCAGCGCGTTGAACAGCGCCGTCTTGCCGGAATTGGGATTGCCGACCAACGCCACCCGCGCGGCCGGCAGGCTCAGGTCGCTCATCTGGGATCCAGCAGGACCCAGACGTCCTCGGCGTCGCGGCGGCGCAGGCCGATGCGCATGTCGTCGAGCCGCACCGCGATCGGATCGCGCCAGATCGCGCCCTCGTGCAGCACCTCGACGTGGGCGCCCTCGACGAAGCCGAACTCCAGCAGCCGGCGCTGCAGCTCGTCCACCGCCACGCCGTGGTCGCCCGGATGGCTCTCGGCGCGGACATCGACGATCACGCCCCGGTCGCCGGGCCGGGCCGCGCTCAGCCGCACCGCGCCGGCCGGACCTGGCGAGGCGGTCAGGGTAGAGGTGGCGCGGTCAGCGAGCATAGTACGGGGCACTCCGCAGCGAACTTCAGTTGCGATTGATTATCAGTTACGCAAGCCAATGTCGAACCGCAAGGCCCTCAGTAGGCCTGCGCGACCCGGCGCCGCAGGTTGGCGAACCCCGCCGCCGCCGCTATAGGGCGTCACAGGTGGCCCCTGTGGTGGAATTGGTAGACGCGCCGGACTCAAAATCCGGTACCGCAAGGTGTGTCGGTTCGAGTCCGACCGGGGGCACCACCTTGAGAGCGGACGCGGGTGTGATGCGCGGTGTCAGTCGCAAGCGTCTTCGCAGGCCGGAGCCCAACACACGCAGCAATTGCGTAATGACGTCGTCATCACGATGTGCGAGATTGCGTCCATGACCGCCCTGCCGAAACGCGAGACTCTCAACCTTCGCATCCGACCGGAGGTGCGCGGGGTAATTGATCGCGCCGCGAAGTTGACGGGTAAAACCCGCACCGATTTTGTCCTCGATGCCGCGCGCCTGGCCGCTGAAGAGGCGTTGTTGGATCGAACGCTCTTCTCCGTCGAGGACACGGCCTATGGGGTCTTCCTGACCCGGCTCGACACGCCACCGCACGCCAACGCGCGGCTTGCCCGGACGATGCGCACCGCGCCGCCCTGGGCCTAGGGTGGCGCTCCAGGCCCCCGAGCCTCTTGCGATAAATCATGAACTGGCTGAATTCACGTCTGGTGTCGCGGCGCTGGACCAGTGGCTGATTAAGCGCGCGCGAAGCAATCAGGCCAGTGGAGCCTCTCGCACCTTCGTGCTCTGCGAGGCAGGGGACGTCATCGGGTATTACGCCTTGGCGGCAGGATCCGTCGCGATGGCCGGCGCGCCCGGACGCCTGCGTCGCAACACGCCCGATCCGATTCCCGTGGCGGTTCTCGCGCGGCTGGCCGTGCGGGTGGGTCGCCAGGGACAAGGCCTCGGGCGCGCCCTGTTCCAGGATGCGGTCCTGCGCATCCTGGGCGCGGCCGAGGTGATCGGCATTCGCGGGATTCTCGTGCATGCTGTTTCGGAAGACGCTCGGATCTTCTATCTCGCCCTGGGACTGGAGCCGTCCCCGCTCGACCGGATGACCCTGATGGTGACCTTGGATGACCTCCGCGATGCCTGCTAGAGATCTCGGGACCTAAGCTCCCCCATGCCCTACCAGGCAAAGACCGTGGCGACTGGGGCCGATGGGGACGCTTTCATCGCCGCCTCCCCCAGGCCAGCCGACGGCGCGGCGCTTTGCGCGCTGATGCGCCGGATCAGCGGGCTGGAGCCCAGGATGTGGGGACCGACCATCGTGGGTTTCGGGGTCAGCAGCTATGATCTCGCCGGCGGGCGACAGGGCGAGATTCTGGCGATGGGCTTTGCGCCCCGCAAGGCGTCCCTGGTGCTCTATCTGAAACACGCGGCCGGGTGGGACGAGCGCCTGGCGCGGCTGGGCAGGCACGGCGTTGGCAAGAGCTGCCTCTACATCAGCAAACTCGCCGACGTTGACGCGGGCGTGCTGGAAGAGCTGGTTGTCGCGGCGTGGCGGGAGACTTCCCTCGGCTGATCGGACGGCGCAGGGTCAGCCGCGCCACGGCACGAGCGCCCGCAACCGCGCGTCGCGCAGCCACAGGCCGCCCCAGGCGAACACCGCCAGATAGGGCCCAAACAGGATATGGCTGG
>JANXXA010000560.1 GCA_025350885.1 Phenylobacterium sp. | reverse complement strand
TCAGCCATTTCCGCGTGCCGTCCCTGGAAACATGACGCTCGACGATCTCCGGGCGGGCCAGGGTGAAATGCTCGGCCAAGGCGGCGCGCATCGCCTTGGCCACGTCGCTCATCTGGGCAAAGTCGGTGACGCCATAGTGGTGGATCCAGCGCCACAGCTGGCTCGCCCGCATGCGGGCCTTGTCCGGCGCCGCGACCTCGGCGGCGATCAGCGCCTCGGCGAGTTCGGACCGCGTCAGCCCGGAAAGGTTGAGCCTCGCGGTCGCGCGCGGTGGGCTTGGCGCACGAGAGAGGTCGAGGGTTACGCCCAAGGGGAGAGCATCCTGTCTGGAGGTCCGGCTATATAGGCGAGGCGGCGCTGCAAATCATCCCTCCCCTTCAAACATCCGTTCGAGTGAGCTAGCGTCCCGCCAACTCGAAAAAACACCACCGGGAGACGGATATGAAGGCGCTGTTGAGCAAGGCCGTGGGCGGCCCGGACACTCTCGTCCTCGAGGACGTGCCGAGCCCAGAGGCCAAGCCCGGCTTCGCCGTGGTGTCGGTCAAGGCGGTGGGGGTGAACTTTCCCGACGTGCTGATCATCGAGGACAAGTACCAGTTCAAGCCGGCGCGGCCGTTCTCGCCGGGCGGTGAGGTCTCCGGTGTGGTCAAGTCGGTCGGCGAAGGCGTCACCCACATCAAGGTCGGCGACCGGGTGCTGGGCAACACCGGCTGGGGCGGCATGGCCGAGGAGCTGGCGCTGGAAGCCGCCCGGCTGGTGAAGATCCCCGACGCCATGCCCTTTGACGACGCCGCGGCCTTCATCATGACCTACGGCACCAGCTATCACGCGCTGAAGGACCGCGCCGACCTGCAGCCCGGCCAGACCCTGCTGGTGCTGGGCGCCGCCGGCGGCGTCGGCCTGGCCGCCGTCGAGCTCGGCAAGCAGATGGGCGCCCGGGTGATCGCCGCGGCTTCGAGCCAGGAGAAGGTCGACCTGTGCCTCGCCCACGGCGCCGACGCCGGCGTGGTCTATGGCCGCGGGCCGTTCGACCGCGACGGCCAGAAGCAGCTCTCCGAGCAGTTCAAGACCGCCTGCGGCGCGGCCGGCGCCGACGTGATCTATGACGGCATCGGCGGCGACTATGCCGAGCCCGCGCTGCGAGCCATCGCCTGGGAGGGCAAGTATCTGGTGGTCGGCTTCGCCGCCGGCGACATTCCGAAAATTCCGCTGAACCTGGCTCTGTTGAAGGGCTGCGACATCGTCGGCGTGTTCTGGGGCGCCTGGGTTGGCAAGAACCCGGCGCGGCACCAGAAAAGCGTCGCTGAACTGCTGGCCATGTACGCCGCCGGCAAGATCAAGCCGCATGTCTCGGGCCGCTTCCCGCTGGCCAAGGCCGCCGACGCCATCCGCCACCTGGCCAGCCGCCAGGCCATGGGCAAGGTCGTGGTGACCATCGACTGAGCGGAGGGCCCTGCTCAGTGCCGGAACACACGGACGCCGGTGAACACCATGGCCAGGCCACGTTCGTCAGCGGCGTCGATCACCGCCTGATCGCCAATGGAGCCGCCGGGCTGGATCACCGCGGTGCAACCGGCGTCGGCCGCCTGGATCAGGCCATCAGGGAAGGGGAAGAACGCCTCTGAAGCACAGGCGGACCCCTTGAGGTCGAGCCCGAAGTCGGCGGCGCGCAGGGCGGCGATGCGGGCCGAGTCCTTGCGGTTCATCTGGCCGGCGCCGACCCCCAGCGTCTGGCCGGCGCGGGCGTAGACGATGGCGTTGGACTTCACATGCTTGGCGACGGTGAAGGCAAACAGCATGTCGGCCACCTCAGCCTCGGTAGGGCTGCGCCGGGTCACCACCTTGAGGTCGGACGCGGTCAGCCGCGCAGTGTCGCGGCTCTGCACCAGGAAGCCGCCCGCGACCGACTTGAACGTCGTTCCAGGCGCCAGCGGATCGGGCAGGCCGCCGGTGGTCAGCAGGCGCACGTTCTTCTTTCTGGCGAACAGGGCGATGGCGTCGGCGTCCGCTTCCGGCGCGATGACCACCTCGGTAAGCAGCTTGAGAATCTCCGTCGCCGTGGCCGCGTCCAGCCGCCCGTTCAGCGCGACGATGCCGCCAAAGGCGCTGGTCGGATCGCAGGCCAGCGCACGCGCATAGGCCAGGGCCATGGTCGCCCCCGTCGCCAGCCCGCAGGGGTTGGCGTGCTTGATGATGGCGCAGGCCGGCCCGTCCGCGGGGTCGAATTCCGCGATCAACTCGAACGCCGCATCGGTGTCGTTGATGTTGTTGTAACTGAGCTCTTTGCCCTGGTGCTGGCGGGCGGTGGCCACGCCGGTGCGCGGATTGGCGAAACGATAGAAGGCGGCGCTCTGATGCGGGTTCTCGCCATAGCGCATGGTCTGGACCAGCTCGCCGGCAAAGGCGCGACGTCTGGGGGCCGGCTCGTCGAGAGTCTGGGCGAACCAGGTCGCGATGGCCGCGTCATAGGCGGCGGTGCGGGCGTAGGCGCGGGCGGCCAGCACCTTGCGCAGCGCAAGCCCCGTGGCGCCGTCTGCCGCCATCTCGGCCAGCACGTCCTGCAGGTCGGCAAGCTCGGTGCAGACGGCGACATAGCCGTGGTTCTTGGCCGCCGAGCGGATCATCGCCGGGCCGCCGATGTCGATGTTCTCCACCGCCGTGGCATAGTCCGCACCGCCCGCGACCGCAGCCTCGAAGGGGTAGAGGTTGACATAGATCAGGTCGATGCCGCCGATCCCGTGCTCAGCCATGGCGCGCGCGTGGTCGGGCGCGTCGCGCACGCCCAGCAGGCCGCCGTGGACGACGGGGTGAAGGGTCTTGACCCGGCCGTCCATCATCTCGGGAAAGCCGGTGAGCTCGGCGATGTCCTTCACCGGCAGACCGGCGTCGGCGATCGCCTTGCGCGTGCCGCCGGTAGAGACCAGCTCGACGCCCGCGGCGGCCAGAGCCCGGGCGGCCTCGATCAGTCCAGTCTTCTCGGAAACCGAGATCAGTGCGCGCTTGACCGGCGCGCGGTCGGGAGCGGCGGGAAAATCGGGAGCGGCGGGCACGGCATTCTCCTGGCGTCGATGGAAAATGCCCAGGCGAGCGGCGTCGATAGCATCCGCGCTCCCCGGTGGTCGCCCACCTGAAACTTCGCCAGTCACGCGGAATGGCCGGGGCTTAGGCCGGGCGCCGGTCAGCGTCAACACGGCTGTCGTCGGCGCGACCCGGCGTCGCGGCCGACAGCTTCCACCGCACCTTGGCGCCCGCGTCGAGCCGGGCCTGACCGCGCAGCACGACCTGCTGGCTGCGCCTTGGGTGGCCGTCGAGGTAGTGAACCGACGGCTCCAGCGCGACCTGCAGCGCATCGTTGCGCAGCCACCAGCCGGTCTCCTGGCCCTCAGCCTTGAGCAGGACGCTCGTTCCGTCGCGCGCAACCAGGGCGCTGACCTGCGGGTGCAGGTGGAAGCGGACGGTGAAAGGGACGAAGCGGCGCCCGTCTCGCCCACGTGGGGTGGCCATCGGGGTCAGCCGATCCTCGCCGCGCAGTTCGTCCGCCTCCAGATCGAGATAGAGCCGGCGTTCATGCCGCAGGCCGAACCGCCGGACCCAGCCATCGTGCGACATCTCCAGCCACAGAGCCCCTGGCGCCTCGTGACGGCGGGCCTCGACCGCGTCGACAGCGCCCTTGAGGCGCGGGCCCAGCGCCCGGGCCACGAACCCGTGCAACGGCTCACCACAGGGCGCGTCGCCGACCGAGGCCGTGGACGCGGCGTCCACCAGCCGCAACGCGTCCGGCGCATGGGCTCGTGGCGACCAGCCGGCGCCGACGATCAGCCGCCGGCCCCCGGCCAGCACCTCGATGGCCAGCGGCTGGGCGCAGGCCGCCTGGCTCCAGACCCCGGCGGCCGGGGGTGCGGCGTCCGCCACCACCTGCAGGGAACGGGCCGCAAGCCGCTGATAGCCGCCGCGCGCCGCCGGGACGGCGCGTTCGCCGACCTCGTCCTGCGCACCGGCGGCGGCGACATAGCCCACCGACAGCGCCTCGCCCCCTTGGAAGGCCGCCAACCGGCCGTCGGCCAGGGTGAAGAACCGCACGGCGGAGGCCAGGCGATCGGTGGCGCGCAACAGCTCGTCGGGGGCGGCCATGCCGCGCTGGACCAGGGCCTCGTCGAGGGAAGTGAGGTCGAACAGCAGGTCCAGCGCCGCCTGCGGGCTGCGGCTGGCGTGGCCGCCGTCGGGCGGGACGGTCGCCGGCAGGGTCAGCCGCAGACGGTCAAGCGCCCGCTCCAGCAGCCGCTCACCTGCCCGGCCGCCCAGCGCCGCGCCGGCCACGGCGGCCGCCACCGCGCGTTCGGAAGCTCGGACGGGCCCGTCTCGCACGTTCAGCAGGAAACGGGCCTGGCGGGCGAGGTCGCCGGCGACCTGATTGGCCTCGGCGTCGGACGCCGGCTGAGCGAGGGCGCGGACGGCGCAGGCCAGGTTGAACACCCGCCGCTCGAGGATCGCGGGGTCCCAGGCAAAGCCGTTCCAGTGGCCAAACAGCCGCCGCCACGCCAGCGTCAGGCGCAGCGCCTCCCAGGCGCCGGGATCGCCGTGCGCCACCAGGTCCGGTAACCAGCCGAAGCCGTGCAGGCCGGCGGCGAAGCGCGGGCTGGGGCTGGGGCGGTCCCACGGATCACCGCGCGGGCCCATGGTCAGGGTCTCGCCGTCGATGACGAAGGCCCCGGCCAGGATGCGCCGCCCGTTCTCCGGATCGGCCGGCCGCAGGGTCCTGGGTGTCGCCGCCAGCCCTTCGGGTCGCGGCCGCGACAGCCAGGCGTGATAGAGCGGCGAGGCGGCCCACTCCAGGCCCGCGCGTCGGCGCAGGGCGACAGCCACGGCCAGCAGCGCCAGGCTTGCGGGGGTGCGGCCCGTCATCGACGCCGGCATCCGGCGCCCTCCCGTCAGACGCCGCGCAGGGCGGCGATATTGCCGGCATAGGCGCCTGCGCCGCCGCGGAACACCGCGGTGCCCGCGACCAGCGCCGTCGCCCCGGCCGCCACGCACAGCTTTGCCGTCTCCGGTGTCACGCCGCCGTCGACCTCCAGGGGAATGTCGCGGCCGGTGGCGTCGATCATCCGGCGCAGCGTCTCGATCTTGGCCAGCTGCGAGGTCATGAAGCTCTGGCCGCCAAAACCCGGATTGATCGACATCACCAGGATCAGGTCGACGTCGTCCATCATCCACTGGATGACGCTGGGATCGGTCGAGGGATTGAACACCACGCCGGCCTTGGCCCCCAGCTTGCGGATCTGGCCCAGCGTGCGGTTGAGGTGCGGCCCGGCCTCGGGGTGGACGCTGATCATGTCAGCCCCGGCGTTGCGGAAGGCTTCCAGATAGGGGTCGGCCGGCGAAATCATCAGATGCACGTCCAGCGGGATCGTTACATGCGGCTTCAGCGCCTTCACCACGTCGGGGCCGATGGTGATGTTGGGCACGAAGTGGCCGTCCATCACGTCGATGTGGAGCCAGTCGGCGCCGGCTTGCTCGACCGCGCGCGCCTCCTCGCCCAGCCGCGCAAAGTCCGCCGCCAGGATGGAGGGCGCGATGAGGGGCTTGCCGGACATCCGCCGGGCTTAGCTGAATCGCCCCGTCCGGTGAAGGCTAAGCCTTCCTGAACCGCGCAACATAGAAGCCGTCGGTCCCGCCCGGGGTGTGATGCGGCAGGATGCGCAGTGTCCCGTCGGGGTTCAGGCTCGCCGTCGGCGCTCCGCCCTCGCCCGCGCCGATCGGGTCCAGCGCGACGCCGGGGGTGCGCGACAGGAACGCCGCGACCTGGCCCTCGCCTTCCTCGGGCTCCAGCGAACAGACGCAATAGACCAGCCGTCCGCGGGGCTTGAGGCGGCGCACGGCGGCGTCCAGCAGCTTGGACTGCACGGCGGCGAGACCCGCGATATCGCTAGGCTTGGCCGCCCACAGGACGTCGGGATGGCGGCGGAACGTGCCGGTGGCCGAGCAGGGCGCGTCCAGCAGGACGGCGTCGAAGCCGCGCCCGTCCTTCCAGTTGGCGGCGTCGGCGGCCACGGTCTCCGCCGCCAGGCCGGTGCGGGCGAGGTTTTCGGTGACCCGCTTCAGCCGTTGCGGCGCGCGATCCAGCGCGGTGACCGTCCCGCCGGCCGCCGCCAGCTGCAGGGTCTTGCCGCCCGGCGCGGCGCACATGTCCAGCGCGGTCTCGCCCGGCTGGACCGCGAGCAGCCGCGCGGCAATGGCGGCCGAGGCGTCCTGCACCCACCAGCCGCCTTCGGCGAACCCCGGCCACATCGCCAGATCGCCGCGCCGCGACGTGCGCAGGGTCCCGCCGGGCAGCAGCGTCGCCTCCAGTTCCGCGGCGATGGCGGCGGCGGCGCTGGTGTCTTTCACCGACAGATCGGTAGCCGGCTCCTCGGCGATCATCGCGGCCACCTGGCGCGCCGCCTCCACGCCAAACGCCGCGCGCCAGCGGGCGTGCAGCCAGCCGGGCGCCAGCAGGTCAGGGTCCGCCAGCTCCGGCGGCTCGCGCAGCAGGCCCCGCAGCACCGCGTTCACCAGGCCCTTGAACATCGTCAGGCTCTTGTCGCGCGCCACCAGGTCGACGGAGGTGGCGACCGCCGCGTGGGCGGGGGTCTTCAACAGAAACGCCTGGGCGACTCCGAGCCGCAGGATCTGCACCACCTTGTCCGGCGGGGCTTTTTTCACCCGGGCCTGCAGCGCCGCGTCGATGGGGCCCAGGTGGCGCAGCGTGGCCATCACCAGGGCGCGGGCGAAGGCGCGGTCGCGGGCGGACAGCGCGGCCAGCGCCGGGTGGCTGAGGCCCTCGTCCATGCCGGCGCGGCCCCCGAGCGCGGCGGTCAGCAGGTCCAGCGCCGCAGCGCGGGCAGGCAGGCCGGCGACATCGCTCGGCGCGTCCGGAGGGGCTAGATCGCTCATCGACGCGGCGTGCCCGTTCGCACGCGGCGGCGCAAGAGCCATGCCGCGCTTTGCCCTGGGCGCATCCTGGGCTTAGGATTGCCGCGATGAGCGACCTGCCGCCCAACGCCGCCCCCGACAAGCCGCTGACGCCGCCCGCGCGCCGCGCGCTCGAGGAGGCCGAAGCCCGCCGACAGGCCGCCGAAGCCGCCGCCGCCAACGCCAGGCAGAGCAGCCCCGAACAGGGCGGCCCCAAGGGCCTGGAGCCCACCCGCTTCGGCGATTGGGAACGCAAAGGCCTCGCGGTGGACTTCTAGGCGCTACCCCGCCTGCGCCATCTCCGCCGCCACGCGCAGGGCGGCGGCGCGGGGGTCGTTGGCGGCGGTGATCGGGCGGCCGCAGACGATGTGCGACGCGCCGGCTTTCAGCGCGTCCAGCGGCGTCGCGGCGCGGGCCTGATCGTTCTTCGCCGACCAGTCCGGGCGGACCCCCGGCGTCACCACCAGGAAGTCGCGGCCGCCCAGCGCGCGGGCCAGGGCGGCCTCCTGCGGACTGGCGACCACCCCGTCGCAGCCGGCGGCGATGGCCTGGTGGATGCGGCGCTCGACCAGCGCGCGGGCGCCTTCGGCGTAGCCCATCTCGACCAGATCCTCATCGGCCAGACTGGTCAGCACCGTCACGGCCAGGATCTTCAGCGAGGATGCGCCCCGGCCGCGCACGGCGGCGGCCATCACCTGCGGCTCGCCATGGACGGTGATGAAGTCGCAGCCCGCGCTGGCGATGGCGGCGGCGGCCCGCTGCACGGTCGTGCCGATATCGTGCAGCTTCCAGTCGAGAAACACCTGCTTGCCCTGGCCCTTCAGCTCGCGGGCCAGCGCCATGCCATCGGTGGCGAAGAGTTCCAGCCCCACCTTGTAGAAGCTGATAGCCGGGCCCAGCGCGGCGACCATGGCCCGGGCCTCGCCCGCCGTGGGCACATCCAGGGGCACGATCAGGCGGGGATCGGCGACCGGGGTGGCCGCATCGAGGAGGTCGGCGGGCGCGGCGTCGGGCATGGCGAAGGCTCCGGACAGGCGGCGTCGGACCGAGAGGGTTCGGTTCGCGCGCGGATTTGGGCTAAGACCGGGGGATGATCCATTGGGACTTCGCGGTCAACTTCTTCGTGGCGCTCTTCGCCCTGCTCGATCCGATCGGGAACGTGCCGGTGTTCGCCGCCTCCACCGTGGGCGCCAGCGGCCGTGAACGGGCGCAGATCGCCCTGGTGATTTCGGTCTTCGTCCTGGGGTTCCTGACCTTCTTCTATTTCTCCGGCCTAAGTCTCTTGACCTTTTTCGGCATTTCGCTGCCGGCCTTCCGCATCGCCGGCGGGGTGATCCTGTTCATCCTGGGCCTGAAGATGGTCGGCGACGACTTCACCTCCGGCTTCGCCAGCGCCGCCGAGGCCACCGCCGACGATACCCGCACCTATGTGCGCCGTCGGGTCGAGCAGATGATTGTGCCCTTCGCCATGCCGCTGCTGATCGGGCCTGGCGCGATTTCCACGGTCATCATCTACGCCATCCAGGCCCGCGCCTTTGGCCTATCCGGCACGGCCATGGGGCTGGGCGCGATCCTGGCGGTCTCGGTGGCGACCCTTTTGTCCTTCCTGGCGACGCCACCGATCAGCAAGGTGCTTGGCAGGATCGGACTGTCGATCATCGTACGCGTGCTGGGCCTGATCCTCTGCGCCATGGCCGTGCAGTTCCTCCTGGCCGGCGTCGCCGATTCCACCAACGGCATCGTCCGCCCCGAGGCCGCCGCACCCTACGCTACACCTTCCGGAACCGCGGTCCCTGCCAGGCCATAAGCGCCAGCGCCCAGTCGTCGGGGATCAGCTTGGCGACCGCGGCGATCGCCTTGTTGGGCGCGCCGGGCACGCAGACCGGGCGGTTGGCCTCCACCGCCTCATAGCCCGCGGCGGCCACCTCGTCGGCGCCTAGCCAAAGCCAAGGCGGGGTCGATCGGCTGATCTGCGCGCGCGTGCCGTTGACGTCGTGAAATTCCGAGAAGGTGAAGCCGGGGCAGAGCGCGCTCACGTGCACCCCCAGCGCCTGGGTCTCCAGATGCAGGCTCTGGGAAAACCGCACCAGGAAGGCCTGGGTCGCGCCATAGAGCGTGTGGCCGGCCGCGGGCGGGACCAGCCCGGCCAGCGAGGCCACGTTGACGATCCGGCCAAAGCGCCGATGGATCATCCCCGGCAGCACCCGGTGGGCCAGTTCCGCCGGCGCGGTCATCATTACCTGGATAAACGCCCGCTGATCTTCCCAGCGGGTGTCGGCATAGGCGCCCGGCAGGCCATAGCCGGCGTTGTTGACCAGGGCGTCGACGGTGCGACCGTGGGCGGTGAGGTGGTCGAGAATCTGTCCCGGCGCCTGCGGCTCGGCCAGGTCGGCGGCGACCGTCAGGGCTTCCACGCCATAGCGCAGCGAGATCTCCTCGGCGAGCTTCTCCAGCCGCTCGGTGCGGCGCGCGGTCAGGGCCACATCATAGCCGTGGCTGGCCAGGATGCGGGCGAACGCCGCCCCGATGCCGGCCGAGGCGCCGGTCACCAGCGCCAGTCTGCGATCCATGTCGGTCTCCCGTTGGTCCGCGGAAACTAGAGCCCCCAAGCGGGTCCGCAAAGGGCCACGCCATTGAACGGGGTCCGGATTGGGTGTATCGCGCCCGCCGCAAGACGGCATCGGGCCGCCCCAAGGGAACAGCGTTTCGTTCCCGGAGAACTTGGATGGCTGATCCGGCCGGCGGCGCCCCCGTGGCGTCCGAGGAGTCGCATCGCTCCCCGCA
Organism: Phenylobacterium sp.; assembly: GCA_025350885.1. GTDB lineage: Bacteria > Pseudomonadota > Alphaproteobacteria > Caulobacterales > Caulobacteraceae > Phenylobacterium. Next base: position 2,624 of record JANXXA010000560.1, on the reverse strand, counting down.
TGCCGAGAGTTTCTGGGGGCTGGCGCTGGGCTCCATGGGCGTGGTGTTCGGCGATATCGGCACCAGTCCGCTCTACGCCATGCGCGAAGCGCTGCGGCACACCCGCGCCACGGTCGATCCATCGGTGGCCGTGCTCGGCGTGGTCTCGCTGGTTACCTGGGCGCTGATCCTGATCGTCACGGTCAAGTACGTGATCTTCCTGATGCGCGCCGACAACAAGGGCGAGGGCGGCACCCTGGCGCTGATGGCGCTGGCCCAGCGGTTCATACCCCAGCGATCGGGCTGGGTTCTGCTGCTGGGGATGATCGGCGCCGCGCTGTTCTATGGCGACGGGATCATCACGCCGGCAGTGACGGTGCTGTCAGCGGTCGAGGGCGTGCGCGACGCCCCCGGCGCGCCCCACGAGGTCGCCAATCTGGTGCTGCCGATCTCGGCGGGCATCCTGATCGCGCTGTTCCTGGTGCAGGCCAAGGGGACAGCGGCGGTCGCCAGATTCTTCGGCCCGATCTGCGCCGTGTGGTTTCTGGTCCTTGCCGGGCTGGGCATCTATCATATCGCCGAAGACCCGACGATCTTCCGGGCGCTCTCGCCGCACTACGGCATCATCTTCCTGATCGACAACGGCTTCCTGGGCTTCATCATCCTGGGCAGCGTATTTCTCGCGGTGACAGGAGCCGAGGCGCTGTACGCCGACATGGGCCACTTCGGACGCAATCCGATCCGGATGGCCTGGCTGGTGTTCGTGCTGCCGAGCCTTCTGCTCAACTATCTGGGACAGGGCGCGATGGTGCTGCACCACCCGGCGACGCGCTCGAACCCGTTCTTCGAGATGATCCCCCAGGCGATCTACTGGCCGGTCATCCTGCTGGCCACAGCCGCGGCGATCATCGCCAGCCAGGCGGTGATCACCGGCGCCTTCTCGATGACCCAGCAGGCGGTGCAACTGGGCCTGTTCCCGCGCATCTCGATCCTTCGGACCTCGGAAACCCAGGCTGGACAGATCTTCGTGCCGCAGGTCAACACCGCCCTGATGATCGGCGTGCTGATCCTGCTGTTCACCTTCAAGACGTCGTCGAATCTGGCCTCGGCCTACGGCATCGCCGTCACCGGAGCCATGTTCGTCGATACGCTGCTGTTCTTTGCGATCATGCGCTTCATGTGGAAGCGGCCGTTGTGGTTGGCGCTTGCGGCCGCCGGCGGCTTCGGCGTGCTGGACATCACCTTCATTTCCTCGAACTTGCTCAAGTTCCTCAATGGCGCCTGGCTGCCGCTCGCGCTGGCGACGCTGATCGTCGTGGTGATGTGGACCTGGACCCGTGGCGCGCAGATCCTCACCGACAAGACCCGGCGCGACTCGGTGCCGTTGCTCGAGCTGTCGGAAATCCTCAAGGCCCGGGCGCCGCACCGCGCGCCCGGCACGGCGATCTTCCTGACCTCGGACGCGGCCATGGCGCCGGTGGCGCTGATGCACAACCTCAAGCATAACAAGGTGCTGCATGAGAAAAACATCGTCCTGACCATCGAGACCGCCGAGACGCCGCGGGTCAGCGACGACCATCGAGTCCGTATCGAACCGGTCAACGATGACTTCAAGAAGGTGATCGTCACCTACGGCTTCATGGAAAGCCCGAACCTGCCCAAGGCGCTGGGCCTGTGTCGGAAGCTCGGCCTGAAGTTCGACATCATGGCCACCAGCTTCTTCCTCGGCCGCCGCTCCGTCGTCCCCTCCGCGCAGTCGGGCATGCCGCTGTGGCAGGACAAGTTGTTCATTTTCCTGATGAAGAACGCCGCCAATCCGACGGATTTCTACAAGATTCCCCCCGGCCGGGTGGTCGAGCTCGGAACCCAGGTGAGCATCTAGCCATGCCCGTTCTCACCTATGCCGGCGACATCGCCTGGATCCTGGCGCTGTCGATCATGGCCGGCGCGGCGCGCCAGGCCTGGGCGCGCACGACGCCGGAGACCCGGATGCCGATGCAGTTTCGCGCCGACGGGGCGCCCATGTGGCGGGCCAAACGCAACTCCGCCCTGCTGACCATGCCCGTCGTCGCCTTCGTGGTCAGCGTCATCCTGGTGGTGGTCAACCGCAATCAGGTCGCCGCGGGCGATGCGGTGCTGATCCTGTTCGGCGTGCGCGCGCTGGCCGCCTCGCTGTTCGCGCTGGCCTATCTGCGCTGGCTGAAGGCGTCGATGGCGGTGCTGGAGCAGGAAGGCGCGCTTAAGCCTTGAACGCGGCCGCCATTGGCCGTTAAAGGCCCGCGACCCTTTGAAGCCCACCCCAGCCCGGACGCCGCCATGGCCGTAACGCCCATCAAGAAAGTCGTGCTGGCCTATTCCGGCGGGCTGGACACCTCGATCATCCTGAAGTGGCTGCAGACCGAATATGCCGCCGAGGTGGTGACCTTCACCGCCGACCTGGGCCAGGGCGAGGAGCTGGAACCCGCCCGTGCCAAGGCGCTGGCCGCCGGGGTGAAGCCCGAGAATATCTTCATCGAGGACGTGCGCGAGGAGTTCGTCCGCGACTTCGTCTTCCCGATGTTTCGCGCCAACACCGTCTACGAGGGTCAGTACCTGCTGGGCACCTCGATCGCCCGGCCGCTGATCGCCAAGCGACAGATCGAGAT
>JANXXA010000534.1 GCA_025350885.1 Phenylobacterium sp. | reverse complement strand
CTCCGCGCCTGAGCCGTTCGTTAACAAGATACGCGAATTCATAGCTTCGTAGCGAATTCGACAGCCATGCGCAGCGACGCGCCTTCTCGATGGAGACTTCAATGATACGTGTCGCCGTCTGCGGCCTGGGCAAGATGGGTGCGTCCCACCTTGCCATCGTCAACGCCCACCCGCTGGTCACCGTAGCCGCGGTCTGCGATCCCACCGGGTACATCCTGGACGTGCTGAAGAAATATACCGGGATCAAGGGCTATGCCGACTACGCGGACATGTTGAAAAGCGAGGCGCTGGACGCGGTGATCGTCGCCACGCCCTCGCGGCTCCACGCGCCTATGGTTGAGCAGGCGCTCATGGCGGGGCTGCACGTGTTTTGTGAGAAGCCCTTTTGCCTGGATCCCCGCGACTCGGCGCGATTGGCGGCGTTGGCTGAGCAGCGCGGGGTCGTGAACCAGGTCGGTTATCATAATCGCTTCGTCGGGGCGTTTCAGGAGATGAAACGGCTGGTGGCGGCTGGCGCGATCGGCCGCGTCACCCACGTGCTGGCCGAAGCCTATGGCCCGGTCGTGCTCAAGGCCAAGGGGTCGACGTGGCGCACGCAGAGCAGCGAAGGCGGGGGCTGCCTCTACGACTATGCGGCCCACCCGATCAACCTGCTGAACTGGTGCTTCGGGGCGCCGAAAGCTGTCGGGGGATCGGTGCTGGGAAAGATCTTCTCCCGCGATACCGACGACGAGGTCTACAGCACGCTCTATTTCGACAACGACCTGTCCGCGCAAGTTTCGGTCAACTGGAGCGACGAGTCGCTGCGCAAAATGACCACCAAGATCTCCATGTGGGGCACGAACGGCCGACTCTACGCGGATCGGCAGGAGTGTCAGATCTACTTGCGCGACGCCGCCCTCGCGCCATCGACCTACGACGCGGGATGGAACGTCAGGTATACGACCGAACTCACCGAAGAGGTCTGGTTCTACGTCCGCGGCGAGGAATACTCCGCGCAGATCGATCACTTCATCCAGGCGATCCATTCGGGTCAGCCTGGCGCCAACAGCTCGTTCGCCAACGCGGCCGAAACAGACCAGGTGCTGTCGATGATCAAGGCCGATGCCGACCGAGGCCCTGTCCCCCTGCCCGGCGCCGCGGCCGCGGGTCCCGCGCCGCCCGGCCGCTTCTCCTTGTTTGGCGGCAGGTCCGCCAAGGCGAAGGTCTAGGTGCGCGCGATGGACAGGCTGCTTTTCGGCGACAACCAGTTCTTCGGCGTCAATCACATGTCGGAGGAAAAGGCGCGCGCCCAGGCGATCCGCTTCCAGGACACCGACCAGATCATCGCCGTGCTTGACGCGGCCTATGACGAAGGCGTGCGCACCTTCATGTGCACGACACACGATAAGATCGCGGCGATCTGCGACCACATGCGCGCCAATCCGGCCAGGTATTCGGACTTCATCTTCTATCCCTGCATGCCCTACGCCCACAAATACGCCAACGCGGTCACCGAGGACGGTCCGCTCGGCGCGCTGAAGCGGTTCCTGCCCAGCGAAGGGCTGTTCGACGCCGCCCTGCGCGGCGGGGTGTCGCTGGCGAGGAAGGATGTCGAGGGCGTCGCGACCCTGCTCATCGATGCGGAAATGAAGATGTTCGAGGGGCTGAAAACGCCGGTCATCTTCCTGCAGAATGTGGTGGTCGATCTGTTGCTGGGCCTTGGCTTCAAGGACGCTTTCGTGATCTTCGCCAATCACGTGAAACGACGCTATGGCGCCGAGCCTGGGTTCATCACCATGAACATGCCCCGACTGCTCGACCTGCTGGACAGCGTAGGTATCGAAAACCCCATCGTCTGCGCCAACATCAACAAGATCGGTTTCAGAATGTCGGGTGGGATCGAGGCCTACAACGACGCCCTCAAGCAGCGTCGCTTCCGGGCCATCGCGATGTCGGTCTTCGCGTCGGGCGCCATACCGGCGCAAGAAGCCCTGGAATGGGTCTGCGGGCAGCCCAACGTCGAGTCGATCGTCTTTGGGGCCTCGGGCCGAGCCAACATCCGCAGCACAAAAGAACTGGTGGCCGGCTTCTGGCCCGAGCCCGGCTAGCGTCCCCAGTCCACCATAGGACCCACCAACATCAGGTCGCCACGACACATGCGAATGCCGCGATTGAAGGTCTCAGCGACAAAGGCGCGCGAACGGCTTGCGGCCGGATGGCGGATCGTCGCCGCGCGGATCGGCCGGAAAAAGCGCGGGCCGCGGCCCCGCCCCGCCAAGATCATGAAGCCCTACATCGATCGCGGCGCCTTTCGCTACCGGCTGGTGAAGTTCTTCTTTCCGCTGGCGCTGGGGTTTTTCTGTCTGCTGTACGGATTCTTCTACGGCCTCACGACGCCCTATCTGCTCGTGCCGTTCGCCTTTCCGGTGGGAATCCTGATGCTGCTGGCGATCTGGGCCCTGCCGGACCGGCCGCACGCCCCGACCAAGGCGATGGAGTTCTTTTTCAGCGGCCTGCTGATCAGCCTGATTATCTGGCCCAACTACCTGGCGTTGGCCCTGCCGGGCCTACCCTGGATCACGGTTATCCGTCTGACGGGCCTTCCGATGGCCTTCCTGCTGTTGATCTGCCTGTCCACCTCGTCGAACTTCCGATCAGAGCTTCGCCAGGCGCTTGCGGCGACCCCTGGCGTGTGGGTTGCCTTCGTGACCTTCATCGCCACCCAATTCCTGACCATCGGATTTTCGAAACAGATCCCGACCTCGATACAGAAAGCCCTGCTGCAGCAGGTCAACTGGACCGCCGTATTCATCGTCGCCGTGTGGGTGTTTCGCAAACCGGGCCGCGCGGAGCGCTACATCTCGCTGTTCCTGCTCCTGAGCCTTCCGGTCATCCTGGTGACGTTCCTGGAGTCCCGGCAGCAGAGTCTGCTCTGGTCCGGGCACGTTCCGTCTTTCCTGAAGATCGACGACCCGGCCGCCGCCGCGGCGATGCAGTCGACAACCCGCGGCGCGACCGGTCAGTACCGCGCCAAGGCGACGTTCTCCGGGCCGCTGGGTCTTGGGGAATATCTGGCGCTGATGACGCCCTTCGCCATTCATTTCGCCGTCGGCGCCTATCGCCCGATCATCCGCCTCGGCTGCGCCGTGCTGGTGCCGCTGATCTTCGCCTGTTTCATTTTCGCGGACTCCCGGCTGGGGATCGTCGGATTCCTGGTGTCGGTTCTGCTCTATGTGCTGTTCTGGGGGCTGATGAAGATGTTCCAGGAGCGGCGCAGCCTGGTCGCGGCGGCCGTTGTCTATGCGTATCCCGCGCTGTTCGGCGCCGCGCTGCTGGCGGTGACCTTCGTCCACAGATTCCACACACTGGTTTTCGGCGGCGGAGCGCAGGCGGCCAGTAACGCGGCGCGCCAGAGCCAGTTGCAGATGGCAATTCCAAAGTTTCTGCAGAACCCCATCGGCTATGGACCATCGGAATCGGGGATTGCCATGGGCTATAGCGCAGACTCGTTTATCACAGTGGACAATTACTATATCACGCTGGCCCTTGAATACGGGCTGGTCGGAATTGTATCCTTCCTATTGACTTTCGGGCTGGCGATCTCCTTCGGCGCCCGCGCGGCGATGACACCGACCGCCCTTCGCGATCGTGAGCTGTCGCTTCTCGCGCCGCTGTCGATCGCGCTCACCGCATTTCTGGTCATCAAGGCGGTGTTCAGCCAGCAGGACAGCCATTCGCTGATGTTTGCCATGCTGGGGATCCTCGTGGCCCTTATCTACCGGGTCTCGGCAGCGGAGCGGCAGGACCCTCGATCGGCGGCCCAGCCGGCGGCGAAAGTCGCCGCGCCGACGGCCCGCGCCGCGTCTGGCCGCCGCGTCCCGGCAACCGCCTCGCAAACCCGCTTCGCGCCTCGGCGCTGAACGGCGAGCGCCCTATACCGGCCGCCCCCGCCTGACGCGGGGTGAGGCGGCGCTACGGTCATGCGGCTTACCGGACGGCGGACTGCGCTTGGCGGCATCCTCAAGGCGGCTTGGCAGCTTGTCGCGCTTGAACACCAGCCAACCCATCACCGTCGTGTAGATCAACAAACAGACGGCCAGGAACGGCAGGGAGAGCGTATCAATCACGTCCATTTTTTGCGGCGCCTCAACCTTTAGGAAGCCCGCAGGCTACCGCCAATTCCTCTATCCGAGCTTAGCGCGCGGATGCCAAGATGTCGTCGCGCCGTTCCGGGCTCCGAACTCAGGTTAGTTGGTCAGCCGAGACCCGCAAACTCTGTCATCCCGGCCGACCACCGATGTGCGAACGCGCATCGGCCCCCCTCGCTTCGCGATCCACC
>JANXXA010000532.1 GCA_025350885.1 Phenylobacterium sp. | reverse complement strand
ACGCTTTCCGCCTCTTTCCATTGGCCAAGCCGCGTCAGGGCATCGCCCCGGCACTTTGAAGGATCGGCCTACAACGGCTGCCTCCGGATGGCTTCCCGCAACGCTGGCAGCGCCCCGGCCGCGTCGCCCGCTGCCAGACGGACCCCCACTGCCTCCAGAACGGTGTTCTACTCTGCGCGGAGGGTTAATCGATCACGGCTCGTCCCGATAGCGCAGGATCCGCTCGCCGATGATTGTCACTTCTTTCGGCGAAGGCCGGCCGAAGGAGCGCTCGGTCCCGTGCATTGAACCCGGCGATGAAAACGCTGATCGCGTCCACGGGACCGAGAGCCGTCACCAGCCACTGCGGTCGTCCGTGAGGTTTGCTTGCGGGACTTGAGGCCGGCGGGACAGTCTCACTCTAAACAAAGCGGGCCGCGCCTGGTTCGCGGTCGAGTAGGCTTGTGCACACGACCCGGCTTGGCAATTGATCGTACGCGCTTGCCATCGGCGCGACCGGAGGAGCACGATCGGTCCAGGTTGCGGTTATACTTCGGGGGAAAATTTGCGGTTCATCTTTGTCGCAGGCTCGCTCTGCGCCGTCGCGATCGCCGGGGTAGCCGCCGCACAGCCGCGCGCGCATTCAGGCGCGTTCCGAGCAAAGCCAAGCCTTGAAGGCGAATGGCGGGTGAATTTCATCATCCCGATGGAGGCCACGGCGGCGACCCCTGATCTCGTTGTGCCGGAAAGGGATGCCAAGGCAATTGCTGTCATCGCGGGTGCCGAAATGGCGGCGGACTTCGTCAAGAGTTTGGACCCGGAAGTTCCAATGCTGGTGACCCAGTCAGACGGATTGGCAATTGTCCGGGGCCAGCGGCGAACACGCGCGGTCATCGCACCGGCGGATGGCAAGCTGCCCTACACGGCTGCCGCGCGGGGCGAACTCGCCGCCCCCTCGTCAGACCCCCCAAGGGACAGTTACGAACAACGGCCCAATGCTGAGCGCTGCTTGGTCGGAGGAGGTCAACCGCCGTTGTCGTCGTTCGCCTTAGATAGCCACATGCAAATTCTGGTGGCCGGCGGTTACGTCGTCATCCATTTTGAATACGGCGACGACCTCCGCATCGTGCCGCTAAACAAGCCGCATGCGCCTAAGGTGGCATGGTCCCGGTTAGGGGATTCCATCGGTCGTTGGGAGGGCGAAACTCTGGTGGTCGAAACTGTCGGCATGCCCGATGCCGACCGCTTTCGGGTCGCGCCAACGCTCCTTGTTCCCGGAAATGCGACCGTGATTGAGCGCTTTACGGCGATCTCGGACCGAGAATTGCTCTATCAGTTCACCGTCATTGAGCCGAAGACTTACTCATCGCCGTGGCTCGGCGAATTCTCCTGGTACCGCACGAATTTGAGGATGTACGAGCATGCTTGCCATGAGGGCAACTACTCGCTCCCGAACATCCTGTCGGGCGCCCGTTATGAAGAAGGCGTCGCCAAGCTAGTCACTCTCAAGTCCGTGAGCGGCGCTAAACTGTTCTAGACACTGTGCATCCAGTCGTGAGATCCGCATGGGGCGTCAGCGGTTGAATGCCCGGTCGCCGGCGGTGCGCCGACGGAGACATTCGACCCCTAGCGGGCTTCTGGAGAGTCCGCTTAAGGTGTTGTCAAGGTTGAGCTATGGGGGCGCGTTTCGGAAATCCATAAGCCGACGCCGTGGCATCGCTGCCGTAAACTGCTGAAGGAGGTCGGCACAATCGTGATCGGCGTGGTGATTGCTTTGGGGGGCGAGCGGGTGGGCGAGGCCTTGCATACCCAGCATCTGGTTGAACAAGCCCAGGCGGCGATCCGCGCCGAAATCGTGAAGGACGATGGGCCGCAGGCCTACGCCCGCCTGCGGGACCGGAGTATTCGCCCTGACGCTTGAGTCGCCTGAAGCCGCGCGAGGTTTGTCTGCGCCGCTATTTGGAATCGCGGCTTTGCAGGCCGGTATCAGCGGCGGATTTGTCTCGGTGACTCTTGGCTACGTGCTAACCCACCGCGGGTTCAGCGTGCCCCAGGTGGCCGGCCTTGTCGGTCTCAACCTGCTGCCCAGCGCTTGGAAGTTCCTAGTCGGGCCGATCATCGACGTGAGCCTGACGCCACGTTCCTGGTATCTCGGCATGGTCGGCCTGCTGACGTTGGCGATGCTCGGGGTCGCCATAACGCCGCTGGTCCCGGGCTCAATGCCGATCCTGTCGCTCCTGGCGTTCCTGATCGGGGCGGCCTCGAACGCAGCGGGGTCCGCCAAGACCGCCGCGTTGATCCATACGGTTCCGCCTAAGGGGCGCGGCGCGGTGGCCGGCTGGAGCCAGGCGG
>JANXXA010000438.1 GCA_025350885.1 Phenylobacterium sp. | reverse complement strand
CGCGACGACCGGCGCCGGCGCCGCCTTCGTAGCCGACACCGTCGGTCACGTTACGAACGAAGCCGATGATGGCGTAGCGTTTGTCCGTCGATTTCCAGGTGGCCCGCAGATCGACCTGATCGTAGGACGGCGCCTTGTAATAGGAGCGGTTGAAGATCGATCCATACTGCTCGCTGCGCCAGACGTAGCTGGCCGAACCGGTCAGCGATCCGGCATCCATCACCCAGGTGTAGTTGATATTCAACGCCACCTTGTTCTTGGGCGCGTTCGGCAGGTTCTGACCCGACAGGTCCTGGCCGCGCTGGAAGCCGCCGTTCGGCAAGCCGCTGGTAAAGACGTCAGTCGAGCAGGTGCCCGCCACGGCCGCGCAAGCGGCCTGGGTGATGATTGGCCGGGCCTGAGGATCAAGCGCGGCAGGGTCGGCCGGATCGACAACACCCTTGGATTCTTCAATGTGCGCGTCGAGGTAGGAGTAGTTGAAGAGGATCTGCAGATGGTCGATCGGCTGCCAGGTGGTTTCCAGCTCGACACCCTGCGTGATCGACTTGGGGATATTGTAGAAGATCGATTGAGCCTGCGCGAGACCGCCCGCCGTCGAAGCCACGGTGATCGGAATCTGCGCGTCGTTATAGGCGTAGTGGAACAGCGCGAGGTTGGCCTGGAACGTATGGCCGAAGTCCTTCTTCACACCGAACTCAAACGCGTCGGCGTGCTCGGGGTTGGTGTTGGGCAGGGCGCCCAACACCGTGTCGATGCCGATGCGGAAGCCGCCGGCCTTGTAGCCGCGGCTGTAGCGGCCATAGATCAGGGTGTCGGAGTCGGGCGTCCACTGGATGCCAGCAGTGCCGGTCGTCGCCGACCACTTGTTGTCATAGTGGCGAGTGGCGAAACCGTTGGCCGGATCGGCCGTGGTCAGCGACGAGACGCCAGGCGTTCCCGGCGCGCCGGGGCCGCCCGGAATGAATCCGCTGACCACCGAGGGAATTTGCGTCAGGTCGATGATGAAGTTGGTGAACCGCTCAGGCGGTCCGGCGCAGCCGGGGACGTCGAAGCAGAGCAGCCGGACCGATTCCTTGCCGAACTTGTGGTCCGCCGTGTAGCGGATGCCCAGGGTCGTCTTCCAGTTCTCGGCGAACTTCCAGTCGATCTGAGCGAACGCGGCCTTTGAGGTGATTTCCAGCTCGGGCTTGTCGTCATAGATGTAGTTGTTGCCGGCCAGCGCCGGGCAGATCCCCGAGGTAAACGGGCACACCGCGTTGGTCAGGAACGGCCCCTTGGTGACCTTGCCCGTCTGGTCGGTCAGGCGGGTGGACACCGGCTGGGTGTAGTTTTCCTTGTAGTAGTAGGCGCCGACGATCCACTGCAGAGCGCCTTCGCCGGACGAGGCCAGGTTCAGCTCGTTGCTGATCCAGTTTTCCTTTTCCTCGTATTTGAAAGCGTAGCGCGGATTGACCGTGCCCGCCGCGCCCAGGACGCCCGGAATGACCGTGTTGCCGCTGACGAAGGGCAGCTGGTACTGGGTGATCGGCGCCTGCTCGACCGGGGTCGGGCCTTCAAGGTGGTAGTGGTAGTGGGTGCCGCCGAAGACATATTTCAGATCCATCTTGTCGAAGTGATAGTTCCACTCACTTGAGAAGATCGTCGTTGCGGTCAGCTTCACATTGTAGGGTACGGCGCTGGTGAAGGAGCGCGGGTCGTTCTGCGCGGCCTGCTGACAGGCCTGGGCGACGCTGAGGCCGCCGGCCGTGACGATGCCGGTCAGTCCCGTCGCCGCTGTGGGCAGGCAGGCATAGCCGGGATTGAGCACGATGCCGGCGTTGACCGCTTGATAGGTCGGGAAGGTGATCGGGTTGGTGGCGCTGTTCTGCAGGAACGCCGGCAGGGCGACGTTGGTGCCGTTGACGACCACGTTGGGACCGTTGGTGCCGGGCAGGAAGTTAACTTTGGAATAGGTGCTGCGCGAGCCCGGTCCGCCGCCTTCGTTGTGCCAGTCGATGCCGGAAAGCTTGGCCCAGCCGTCGAACTTGTCGTTCGGGTGGAAGGCCAGCTGAACTTCCCAGATCTTGGTGTCGATGATGTTGCCTTCGTCCGGCTGTCCGGGGACGGTGTTATGCAGCCAGCCCTCGGTCTGCTTGTCCCAGCCGACGGCGGCCCGGAACAGCACCCCGGGGATCAGCGTCGGACCCGACACCGCGCCTTCGAGGATGGTGTGGCCGTAGTTCTGCACCTGGCCGCGGACTTCGGCGTACCAGTCCTCGGTCGGGCGCTTGGAGATGATGTTGATCGCGCCGCCGATCGAGTTGCGGCCGTAGAGCGTGCCCTGCGGGCCGCGCAGCACTTCGATCCGGTCGACGAACAGCGGCGTCTTGCCGGCTTCGACGGTGGAGGAGGTGTAGATGCCGTCGGAATATTGCGCCACCGAGCCTTCGGCGGCGTGGACGTTGGTGTTTCGGCCGACGCCGCGCAGGGTGTTGCGGTCGTTCTGGGCGTTGTATTCCAGGCCGGGCGTGAAGTTGGTCAGGTCGGTGACCGTGGTGATGCCGATCAGGTCCCGCCGCTCGGAGGTGAAGGCGGACACAGCCACCGGCACGTCCTGCAGACTCTGGGAGCGCTTTTCAGCGGTGACCACCAGCTCTTCGATGGTGTTGTTCGCCGCGGCCGCTGCGGTGATGGCGACGCGCGACTGGGCGTGCGCCTGGGTGCCGATGGCGACGGCCAACAGAGCGCTGGACGCCAAAAGTGAATGTTTCCACTGCATATCTGAACTGCCTCCCCGCAGCATAATGGGAGCGCCATTGCCTGCGCTTGTCCGGTAACTGAAGCAGCGTCAGAGGGGCGTCAACGTCAATAGGCTAAGTTATCATTGATAACCAAATATGCTTCCTCTGTGTTGTCTCCCGGGACACAGTTTTCGCGCCAGCGGCCAGCGGTCTCGCCGCACCCAGTGGCCCGGCGACTTGGCGGACCCGCAAGACAACCTGAAGGCGCATGAAGACCCGCCGAACTAGTCTGCTGAAACACACCGGCTCGCGCGGCGGGTGGCGCGCCAATCATTGCAAATTTGTCATGTAAAACACGGGTCTATTCTCGATCACCCAAGATTGTGTGGATCCGTTGCGGCATGATTGGCGGCGGCGAGCTGCTTTGATCCGCAGCCGCAAGTAGAATCAGCCTGTCGGCCGCTGCCCTAGGGGGCGAGGCGGGCCTTCCCTGGGGCCGGGCGCGCCTCTAAGGAAAGCCTTCGACGTGGGAGGGCCTTCAAAATGCACCGCAAGCCGGACGGAAGCTGGGACAAGGCCAGGCTGCCCAGCCGTCACGTGACCGAGGGGCCGAGCCGGGCTCCGCACCGCTCCTACCTCTACGCCATGGGTCTGGGCAGCCGCGAGATCGCCCAGCCGTTCGTCGGCGTGGCGTCCTGCTGGAACCAGGCGGCGCCCTGCAACACCGCCCTGATGCGCCAGGCCCAGGCCGCCTCGGTCGGGGTGAAACAGGCCGGTGGCACGCCGCGCGAGTTCTGCACCATCACCGTCACCGACGGGATCGCCATGGGGCACGAGGGCATGCGCTCGTCGCTGGTCAGCCGCGAGGTGATCGCCGATTCGGTGGAGCTGACCATGCGCGGACATGCCTATGACGCCCTGGTCGGCGTCGCCGGCTGCGACAAGTCGCTGCCGGGGATGATGATGTCGATGCTGCGGCTGAACGTGCCCAGCGTGTTCATCTATGGCGGCTCGATCCTGCCCGGCCGCTGGGGTGGCCGCGATGTCACCGTGCAGGACGTCTTCGAGGGGGTCGGCAAATACTCCGCCGGCGAGATGAGCCTGGAGGATCTGTGCGACCTGGAACAGCACGCCTGTCCGGGCGAGGGCGCCTGCGGCGGGCAATACACCGCCAACACCATGGCCTGCGTTTCGGAAGCCATCGGACTGGCGCTGCCGCTGTCCTCGGCCTTGCCCGCCCCCTAC
>JANXXA010000430.1 GCA_025350885.1 Phenylobacterium sp. | reverse complement strand
CGCCGAGATCACCTCGGCCAAGGCCGCCACCGTCGCGGGTACGGACGTCTGCCAGATCGCGGTCACCAGCCGGCCCACCAAGGACAGCGACATCCGCCTGGAGGTCTGGATCCCGGTGGGCGGCGCCTGGAACGGCAAGTTCGTCCAGGTGGGCAACGGCGGGTTCGCCGGCACGGTGCCGAAGGGCGCGTTCATGGGTCCGATCAAGGCCGGCTATGCGGTGGCCGGCACCGACGACGGCCACCAGGATCCGGTCGGCACCAACGCCTCCTGGGCGCTCGGGCACCCGGAAAAACTCACCGACTTCGGCTGGCGCGCGCTGAAGGAGACCACCGACATTTCCAAGGCCCTGATCGCCGCCCAGAAGGGCTCGCGGGCGACGCGATCCTACTTCTACGGCTGCTCCGACGGCGGCCGCGAGGCGTTGATGGAGGCCCAGCGCTATCCGGGCGACTTCGACGGCATCGTCGCCGGAGCGCCGGCCAACTACATGAGCCAGCTGTTCGGTCTGTCGGCCGCGCAGCAGCAGACCATGGCCCGACCGGGCGGCTACCTCGCCGCGCCGCAGCGCGAGCTGCTGCAGAAGGCCGCCCTGGCCGAATGCGGCAGCGAGGGGTTCATCCGCGACCCGATGAGTTGCCACTTCGATCCGGCCAGGCTCGCCTGCAAGCCCGGCCAGACCCCCGACTCTGAAAAGGGGGCCTGCCTGACCGCCCCGCAGGTTGTCTCGGCCAAGGCGTTCTACGAAGGCCGCAGGGACAAGACCGGCAAGGTCGTCTTTCCCGGCTACAGCCCCGGCGCCGAGGCGCTGAACGGCAGCTGGAACGCCTGGATCACCGGGCCGAACGCGGAAACCAACCAGAAGGCCGCCGGCCCGTCGTTCTCGTCCAACGCCTTCAAATACATCGGCTTTAAGGATCCGAACTTCAACTATCTGACGATGGACATGGGCGCCCCGTTCGAGGGCGCACTGAAGCGGATGGCCGCGGCGCTGGACTCGCCCAACCCGAACCTGGCGGCGTTCAGGAAGCACGGCGGCAAGCTGATTCAGTACCATGGCTGGAACGACCCGGCGATCCCGCCGCGCTCGTCGGTGGTCTATTACGAGGACGTCCGCAAGACGATGGGCGAGCCCTCGGACTTCTACCGGATGTACCTGGTCCCCGGCATGCTGCACTGCGGCGGCGGCGTGGGGCCCTCGGGCGTCGACTGGCTGTCCCTGCTCGACACCTGGGTGATCGCCGGCAAGGCGCCTGGGGATGTCACCGCCGTGGCGGGCCCCGGTCAGGGCGTCGGCGGGCCGCCCAGCCAGGTGCTCTGCCCCTTCCCGAGCGTCGCCAGGAAGACCGGCGAGACTTGGGCCTGCGCCGTCGTCAAATCGAAAAAGAGCTGATCATGCGGACCCTGTTGCTCGCCTCCGGCGCCGCTCTGGCGTTGGCGGTTCCGGCCGCCCGTGCCGAGACCGCCTGCGCCGACCTTGTCCACGCCAAGCTGCCGAACGCGGAGGTGACCTCGGCCTCGGTCGTGGCCATCAAGCCCGGCCAGGCCTGCCGCCTCCTGGTGACCAGTCGCCCGACCCCCGACAGCGACATCCGGATCGAGATGATGATCCCGCTGGGCGCCGCCTGGAACGGCAAGTATGTCCAGGTCGGCAACGGCGGCCTGGCGGGCTCTATCCCGACGGCTGCGATCAAGGCCCGCGCCGAAGCGGGCTATGCCTCGGCAGGCACCGATGACGGACACCAGGCCAGTTCGCGCAGCGCCCACTGGGCGCTTGGCCATCCGGGCAAGATCGTCGACTTCGCCACCCGCTCGATCAAGGCGACCACCGAGGCCGGCAAGGCGCTGGTGCTGGCTCAGAAAGGCGAGCCGGCCAGGCGCAGCTACTTTGTCGGATGTTCCGCCGGCGGTCGCGAGGCGTTGATGGAGGCCCAGCGTTTCCCGAATGACTTCGACGGCATCGTCGCCGGCGCGCCGGCCAACTACAACACGCTGACCACCGGGGGGCGCGCCTTCATGCAGCAGGCGCTGGCCCGCCCTGGCGGCTATCTCGGCCTGACCGACCTGCAGCTTCTGCAGAGCGCCGCGCTCAAGCAGTGCGCCGACGGCGGTCCCTTCATCCGCGACCAGATGGCCTGCCACTTCGATCCGGCGTCCCTGACGTGCAAGCCAGGGCAGATGGCGGGCTGCCTGACCGCGCCGCAGGTCGCGTCGGCCAAAGCGATCTATGGCGGTCGGACGGTGGGCGGGCGCTCGATATTCCCCGGCTATACGCCCGGCGGCGAGGCCCTGCCGGGCGGCTTTCAGGCCTGGACCACAGGGCCCTCTGCGGACCGCATCAGCGAGGCCCAGGGCCACGCGACCTCATCGCAGTTCATGAAATACTTCATCTACGGCGACCCGGCGCTCGACTTCCTGAAGGCCGACCTGGGCGCGAAATACGATCACGACCGCCGCAAGGTCGCCGCCGTGCTGGATGCGGTGAACCCCGACCTGACGCCCTTCGCCAGGCACGGCGGCAAGCTGATCCAATACCATGGCTGGAATGACCCGGCGATCCCGCCGCTGGGCAGCGTGCGCTACGCGGGCGAGGTGAGCCGCGCCATGGGCGATGCGGGCAGCTTCTATCGGCTCTACATGGTCCCCGGCATGCTCCACTGCCAAGGCGGCGCGGGGCCGGGAACGGTGGACTGGCTGGGCGTGCTGGAACGCTGGGTCGAGGCCAAGGCGCCCCCGGCCGACCTCACCGCCACGTCGCCGGGCGGCGACAGCCAGTTACTCTGCCCCTACCCCGGCGTGGCGCGGAAGGTGGGCAAGGGCGGCGCCTATGCCTGCTCGATGAGCAAGGCTCGCGGCTGAGCCTTGAGAATCAGCGAACGCCGGTCATGAGCGCGTCCTTCCGCATCCGCCGCCTGGCCCCCGCCGAGGCGCTGGACGCGGCGCCGGCGCTCGGCGTCGTCCTGGTCGACTGCGTGGCGGGCGGCGCCTCGGTGAGCTTCATGGCCGACATGACCCTGGACGAGGCCGAGGCGTTCTGGCGCGCCCAGGCCACGGCCGACGATGGCCGGGCCATCCTGATCGCCGAGGACGACGCGGCGATCTTCGGTGTCGTCCAGGTGATTCCGGCCCGGCCGCCCAACCAGCCGCACCGGTGCGATATCGCCAAGCTGCTCGTCCACCGGCGCGCTCGCGGGCGCGGGGCGGCTCAGGCCCTGATGTCGGCGGCCGAGGCGGCGGCCGCGGCGATGCATCGGCCCGTGATGGTGCTGGACACGGTCACCGGCGGCGCGGCCGACCAGCTCTATGAGAAACTCGGCTGGACCCGGGTCGGGGTGATCCCCGACTTCGCCCTGATGCCCGATGGCGCGATGGCCGCGACCACGGTTTTCTACAAACAAGCGCTTGGCGGATGATCCGCTTGAGCCCCCGCCGGCCGGCCGGCCACGTCTGGCGCACGTCGCGTCGCGGATCCGCGGACGGAGGGGCCTGTGTCCCCTTCGCCAGCCGGGTCGCAATCCTGAAGGACGAACCCCATGAGTCTTGCTTCAGCCCTGTTCATCGTGGCGATGTCGTTCGCCACCGCGGCGATTTCCGGCGTCTTCGGCATGGCCGGGGGCCTGATGCTCAAGGGCGCGCTGGCCTTTGTCCTGCCGGTCTCGGCGACCTTCTTCACCCACGGCGTCCTGCAGTTCGTCGCTAACGGCTGGCGCGCGGCGCTCCATCGCCAACACGTCGCCTGGGGTATCGTCGCGCTGTTCGCGCTTGGATCGTTCGTGGCCGCAGGGCTGATGGCCTTTGTCGCCCTGCAGCCGACCAAGGCCGGGCTCTTCCTGCTGATGGGCCTGGTGCCGGGTCTGGTCTGGCTGCCGCCGACCTGGGTCAAGGTCGACGCTTCGCGACCCGGCCAGGCCTTCCTGTGCGGCCTCGTGGTCACCGGCGTCAATCTGACGGCCGGCGTGGCGGGCCCGATCCTTGACGTCTTCTTCGTCCGCACCGCGCTGACCCGCCACCAGATCGTCGCCACCAAGGCCGCGACCCAGGTGTTCAGCCACCTGATGAAGATCATCGTCTATGGCGCGCCCTTGCTGGCGGCGCATGGCGCGGGCCTGCCGCCCTGGTGGGTGTTCGCGCTGGCGATCCCCGTCTCGATGCTGGGAACGGCGGCGGGCGGGGTGCTGCTGAACCGGCTGAGCGACGTGGATTTCAAGCGCTACCTGCGACTGATCCTGACCGTGATCGGCGCGGTCTATCTTGCACAGGCGGCGAACCTTTTCCTGACTGGCCAGGGCGGTTAGCGGCCAGAAAAAATCCCCGGGGCTGGAAAGCCCCGGGGTTGGGAAGTTTTTGGGAGGAAACGCCCAGGAACGGGCATTCCTCAGGTATGTCGCGAAACAGGCTACGCAAGACGCCGGCGCGACTCTTTTTGGCGGCAGGTGACGACATGCGGCTTGAACCGAGCGTGCTGGAGAACCGCTTCGTGCGTCTGGAGCCGATGGACGAAGCGCATCGCCAGGACCTGCGCGCGGCCTGCGACGCCGATCCCCAGACCTGGACCGCGCTCTACCCTTACTCGATGGTGGGGCGCCACTTCGACGAAGCGTGGGCGCGGTTCTACGCCGATCCGGCCGCCGACCGGCTGAACTATGCGGTGGTTGTCGCGGAGCGCTGCATGGGGGTCTCCAGCTACCTTGGCATAGACCCCGCCAACCAGGCGCTGGAGATCGGCGGCACCTACTATCACCCCAAGGTGCGCGGTGGGCGGGTCAATCCCTCGGCTAAGCGGCTGCTGATGGCCCACGCCTTCGAGGCCGGCGCCAGGCGGGTGCAGTTCAAGGTCGATGCGCTGAACGCGCGCAGCCGCGCCGCCGTCCTGAAGCTGGGCGCGACGCAGGAAGGGGTGCTCCGCCAGGATCGCGTCACCTGGACCGGCCGCATCCGCGACACGGTGGTGTTTTCCGTGCTGGCCCAGGAATGGCCGGAAGTCCGCGAGCGCCTGGACGCGCGCCTTGCGGCCCTGACGTGATCGACAGGGCTCAGTAACGATTCGATCTGGTGAACCGCAGGTCGCGGCGCCAATCTCACCCGATCTGGTCGTAGGGGATTTTGAAATGGCCACACGACGAGACCTTCTCGCCAATGCTGCAGCCGTGGCCGCGATTGCGGCGGCCGGCGCGGGTCGCGCCGCGACCCCGGACCTCAACGAGGCCGACTATCGGCGCGCGATCGTGATCGACGGACTCGGCGCGATGGACGACCCGGGCGAGACCGACCCGAACGTCACCCGGATGTCGGCGCTCGGAGCCGCATCGCTGAAGGCGTCGGGCCTGACGGCGATGCACACGACGGTAAACCAGGTCGGCAATCAGCCCGACGTCTGGGAAAAGACCATCGCCAATATCGCCGCGCTGGATCAGGTCGTCGCCGACAACCCCGACATCTTCATCAAGGCGGGCGCGGCCAGGGACATCCGCAGGGCCAAAGCCGAGGGCCGCGTAGCCTTCGTCTATGGCGTTCAGGACACCAGTCTGGTGGGAACCGAGCTGGATCGCCTGGCCGTGCTCAAGGGGCTGGGCGTGCGGATCGTTCAGCTCACCTACAACCTGCGCAACCTGTCCGGCGATGGCGCGCTGGAGCCGGCCAACGCGGGCCTCTCAAAACTCGGCCGCGCGACCATCGCCCGGATCGAGACCGAGCGGATGCTGGTCGACTTCAGCCACGGCGGCCAACGCACGGTCGCCGAGGGCCTCGCGGCGACGACGCGGCCACCGATCATCAGCCACACCGGCTGCCGGGCGCTGACCGACAATCCACGCAACACCTGGGATCCCGAGATGAAAGCCTGCGCCGATCGTGGCGGGGTGGTGGGCGTCTACTGGATGCCGTTCCTCGTGGCCGACAGCCGGCCGACCAGCGCAGACCTCATCCGCCATATGGACCACGCCCGCAACGTGTGTGGCGAGGATCACATCGGCATCGGCACGGACGGCGTGCTGAGCAAGACGGTGATCGACGACAAGGCTCGCGCCGCCCAGAAGGCGTTCCGCGCGGAGAGATCGGCCAAGGGCATCGCCGCGCCCGGCGAGGGGGCGGACATCTTCAACATCGTCGCCGACTGGGACGACAACCTGCGCTTCAGACACCTCGCCGACGGTTTGGCGCGTGCGGGCTGGTCGACGCGCCAGATCGAGAAGGCGTTGGGCGGCAATCTGCTGCGGGTCTACGGCGAGGCCTTCGGCTGAGCGCCTAAAGCCATCGGCGCTTCAGTTGACCCACCCAAAGCTCGTCATGGCCGGCCGCCGTGCCGGCCATCCATATGCGCCGATGGCGCCAGGGGAGACTTAAGGCGCCGCCGAGCCTTGATGTGCATCGCCCGCGTTTATGGGTTCCCGGCAC
>JANXXA010000409.1 GCA_025350885.1 Phenylobacterium sp. | reverse complement strand
CAGATCCTCGCATTGCCGACCACCATGCCTACCCGCCAGCCGGCCATGGCGTAGGTCTTGGAAAGCGAATTGACCTCCACGGCGATGTCCTTGGCGCCGTCAACCTGCAGCACCGACGGCGGCGGGTTGTCGTCGAAGTAGATCTCCGAATAGGCGATGTCGGAAATCACCAGCATCTCGTGTTTCTTGGCCAGCGCGATGGCGTCGCGGTAGAACTCCAGGTCGACGCACTGGGCCGTGGGGTTCGACGGATAGCTGAGGATCAGCACGGTCGGCGGCGGGGCGGAATGCTTCACCGCCCGGCTGACACCCGCCAGATACTCCGCGGGCGATCCCGCCGGCACGTGGCGGATGACGCCGCCGGCCATGATGAAGCCATAGGCGTGGATCGGATAGGCCGGGTTCGGGCAGACGATGACGTCGCCCGGCGCGGTCAGCGCCTGGGCCAGGTTGGCGAACCCCTCCTTCGACCCCAGCGTGGCGATCACCTCGGTGTCGGGGTCGAGCTTCACGCCGAAGCGGCGGCCGTAGTAGCCGGCCATGGCGCGCCTGAGGCCGACGATCCCCTTGGAGGCGGAATAACGCCCGGCCTTGGGGTCGCGGGCGGTCTCGATCAGCTTATCGACGATGTGCTTGGGCGTCGGCATGTCGGGATTGCCCATGCCGAAGTCGATGATGTCGGTGCCGTCGGCGCGCAGGCGCGCCTTGATGCGGTTGACCTCTTCCAGAACGTAGGGCGGGAGGCGTCGGATGCGGTGGAAATCGGGGGTCATGTAAGGGGTCTTGCGCCGCTGGGAGCCCGAGTGCGGCTGTCTTCAAAGGTGGAGGCGGGCATGGACAGTCTCCGGGCGGGAGCCGACCAGGCCATGGTTCGATGAATTTTCAGCCTCCGCGGGCCCTATCTTCTGGGCGACGGAGGCGGTGTCGCTCGCCGTCGAAGCTCTTTGGCGAAGGCCTCGGTGTCGGCGGCCTGGCCGGGAACGGCGTCCGGCCCCGCGGCCGCCCGGGTCTCGGCGGCGAAGGCGTCGGTGTTGCGCAGCGTCCAGGTCTCGTCTGCTGTGTCGCGCACGAGTTCGGCCGCCGCGGCGTCGACTCGCGCCGCCTGGATGCCGTACTGGCGATGCGGCCGCACGTCCTTGGGGACAGGGGGAATCGAGGCGAACGTGGGATAGGCCGCGCCCGGACGCACGCTCCTGGCCACTTCGGACGCCACCGGTGAGCGCGGATCGATCTTGGCGTCGGCAAAAGGATTGCCGACACAACCGCCAAGGATCAGGCAAAGATTGCCCGTCGCCACCAGCCGCAAAGCAAGCCCGCCGGGGATGTCGTTCACAAAAGGTCTCGACCGCGTGCGCATTTTCCGCTCCGGTCTTATGCGATGATGGCGACAGGCGAAAGAGCGCGTGCGCGTTCGCCAGCTGGAGGAATTTTTAGATGCGTGAGCCAACCTCGTCGACCAAGGCGGGTCAGGGCAAGGCCGGGAAGGGCAAGGCCAAGGCCAGGTCCACGGTGCAGGACACCGCCAAAGCCACGGCCGAGCCCGAGGCGCCGCGCGCGGCGTCAGCTCCACCACCGCTGGATGTGGCCGCCTTGACCGGTGATCAGCGCGCCCAGGTCGAAAAGCTCTCCATGAACCTCGCCCGCGCCGCGCTCACCGCCCAGGGTGCGATCGCCGAGATGGCCCTGCGTCAGGCCGACCGGCCCGCCGCGCTTTCGTCCGATCCGTTCCACGTCGCCCCGGCGCTGACCGAGGTGATGGGCCGGCTGGCCGCCCAGCCCGACCGGCTGATGCGCGCCCAGGGCGATCTCTTCGCCCGCTACCTCGACCTGTGGCAGTCCGCCGCGCGGCGCATGGGCGGCGAAGTGTCCGACCCGGTGGTCGCCCCGGCTCGCGGCGACAAGCGGTTCGCCGATCCCGACTGGGCCGAGAACCCCGTGTTCGACGTCATCAAGCAGTCCTACCTGCTCACCGCCAACTGGATGAACGGTTTGGTGGCCGATGTCGACGGCGTCGATCCGATGGTCAAGCGCCGCGTCGAGTTCTTCATGAAGATGCTCACCGACGCCTTCTCGCCGTCGAACTTCCTGGCCTCCAATCCCGCCGCCCTGCGTGAGGTGATGGCCACCGGCGGCGAGAGCCTGGTGCGCGGCATGCAGAACTTCGCCGCCGATCTCGACCGCGGCGGCGGCCAGCTCTCCATCGCCCAGACCGACTATGAGATGTTCAAGATCGGCGAAAACGTCGCCACAGCGCCCGGCAAGGTCGTGTTCCGCAACGAAATCATCGAACTGCTGCAGTTTTCTCCGACCACGCCGAGCGTCTGCGAGATCCCGCTGCTGATCTTCCCGCCGTGGATCAACAAGTTCTACATCCTCGATCTGCGGCCCGAAAATTCGATGATCCGCTGGCTTTCGGCGCAAGGGATCACCGTGTTCGTCGCCTCCTGGGTGAACCCGGACGCGACGCTGTCGACGCGCACCTTCGAGGACTATATGCGCGAAGGCATCTATGCCGCCACCGAGGCGGTGATGACCCAGTGCGGCGTCGAAACCGTCAACACCGTCGGCTACTGCATCGGCGGCACCCTGCTCTCCTCGACGCTCGCCCACATGGCCGCCAAGAACGACACCCGGATCGCCTCGGCGACGTTCTTCGCTGCTCAGCAGGACTTTTCCGAAGCCGGCGACCTCCTGCTGTTCACCAACGAGGACTGGCTGGGCGACCTGGAAAAGAAAATGGATGAGGGCGGCGGCGTGCTGTCGGGCCAGACCATGGCCGACACCTTCAATGCGCTCAGGGCCAACGACCTGATCTGGTCGTTCTTCGTCAACAACTACCTCCTGGGCAAGGAGCCCAAGCCCTTCGATCTCTTGTTCTGGAACTCCGACCAGACGCGGATGCCCAAGACCCTGCACATGTATTACCTGCGCAAGTTCTACGGCGAGAACGCTCTGGCCAAGGGCGAACTGGTGCTCGACAACGTCCGCCTCGATCTGTCGACGGTGAAGACGCCGATCTATGTCCAGTCCTCGAAGGAGGACCACATCGCCCCAGCCCGCTCGGTCTACAAGGGCGCCAAGCTGTTCGGCGGGCCGGTGACCTTCACCCTGGCCGGCTCCGGCCACATCGCCGGGGTGATCAACGCGCCGGTGGCCAACAAGTACCAGCACTGGACCAACGACGCCCTGCCCGACAGCCTCGAGGCCTGGCAGGCCGACGCCAAGGAGACCCCCGGATCCTGGTGGCCACACTGGATCGCCTGGCTGAAGGCCCGCTCCGGCGCCCAGGTCCCCGCCCGCGACCCCGCCCGTGGCAAGCTCAAGGTGCTGGGCGACGCGCCCGGGACCTATGTGAAGGTCAAGAGCTGAGGGGCTACGGTCAGGGCAACGAACTTGGGCTCATTTGTCAGGAACACCCCCAAATTCTGTCACCCCGGACGGCCTGAAAGGCCGCGCCGGGACCCAGAATGGCGTGCGCTGGACTCTGGCTCCCGGCGCTTCAGCCTGCGTGTGCAGGCTTACGGCCGGGATGACAGAGAAAATTTGTAGTCTGTTAACCCGAGTTTGGAGCCCTGGGGCTACGGTGACCTACACCAACTGCAACTCCACCCTCTTGCCGCAGGCCTTGGCGTAGCGACGGATCGTCTCGAAGGTCGGCGAGTGCCGGGGATCGCGCAGGGAGCTCTCCAGGCGCGAGACCGCGCTCTTGGAGGTTCCCATCGCGATGGCGATCTGTTCCTGGGTCAGCCCCGACTGTCTGCGGGCCTCCAGCAGCAACTTCAGGGTGGCGTAGTCCTCGGCGCTGGCCTCCCAGGCTTCACGGAACCCGGGCCGCTGCATCGCCGCGTCCAGCGCCGCCGTGCCGTCGTGGCGGACCGGCTTGAACCCTTCGTCGCTCATGACAGAACCTCCTTCAGTCGCCAGAGGCCAGCCAGGGCAACGAACTTGGGTCAATTGGTCAGGAACACCCCCAAAATCTGTCATCAAGTCAGTTGAGCAGGTGTAGGTTGAGGTCTGAGGATGGCGTTGGCGAGGACGACGATTTTCCTGGCGATGGCGTTGAGGACGAGGCGTTTGGGTTTACCGGCGGCGATGAGGCGTTGGGCGAAGATTTTGA
>JANXXA010000329.1 GCA_025350885.1 Phenylobacterium sp. | reverse complement strand
TCGAACGCGGCAAGCTCTTGATGACCGGCGTGCAGATGCTGGTGGTCGATGAGGCCGACCGCATGCTCGACATGGGCTTCATCCCCGACCTGGAACGCATCTTCAAGCTGACCCCGGCGAAGAAGCAGACGCTGTTCTTCTCGGCCACCATGCCGCCGGAGATCACCCGGCTCACCAAGCAGTTCCTGAAGGACCCGGTGCGTATCGAGGCCTCCCGGCCGGCCACCACGGCGGAGACCATCACCCAGTACCTGGTGCGCATCCCCACCCAGGACCAGAAGGCCAAGCGCACGGCGCTGCGCGAGCTGATCGGTCGCGCCGACGTGAAGAACGGCATCATCTTCTGTAACCGCAAGTCCGAAGTCGACATTGTCGCCAAGTCGTTGAAGACCCACGGCCTGGACGCCGCTCCGATCCACGGCGACCTGGATCAGCAGACCCGCATGCGCACGCTGGAGAGCTTCCGCAACGGCTCGCTGAAGCTGCTCTGCGCCTCCGATGTCGCGGCCCGGGGCCTGGACATTCCTGACGTCAGCCACGTGTTCAATTTCGATGTGCCGCACCACGCCGACGACTATGTCCACCGCATCGGCCGCACCGGTCGCGCGGGACGGTCCGGCCAGACCTTCATGATCGTCACCCCGGCCGACGCCCGCAACCTCGACAAGGTGCTGAAGCTGATCGGCAAGGCGCCGGAGGAGATCGTGCTTGATCTCGACTGGGCCAATATCAAGGACGAGCCACGTCACGCCCGAGGCGGTGAGCGCGGCGGCCGCGGCGGCGCCAGCCGTGGCGCGCCGACCAGCCGCGACCGCGATCGCCGGCCGCGCCCCGTGCCAGTGCACGGCGAGGTCGCCGCCATGGCCCCCTTCGATCCCGCCAACGCGGCCCCGATCGCGTTGGCGCCCGAGCCGGCGCGGGAACCCCAGCTCCCGTCGGAGGGGCCGCCGCGCGAGCGGTCGCGCTCCCGTGGCCGGGGTCGCGGCGGGTCTGAGCCACGTTCCGTTGCGCAGCCTGAGGCGATGCCCGACGCCCCGACGGCCGAGACCCTGGCGACGCCGGCGCCCGCCCCCCGCCCGCCGGAGCGCGAACGGCAGCCTCGGCCGCAAGCCGAGCAGCCGCCACCACGTGACCGCCCAGAACGCGGCCGCCGCGAGGGGCGTCCGGAGCGCGGCAGGTCAGATCCCGGCAGACCCGACCAGGCTCGGCGCGATCAGGGCCGGCAGGACCGCAGCGACGCCGATGACGGCGTCGTGGGCTTCGGCCGCGACGTCCCGGCCTTTCTCTCCAAGCCGCCGCCCGCGCGTTCCGACGACTAGCAAAGCGCGCCCCGCCCCCGGAATCGACCGGCCAGTCCGCGCCCTTAACCTGACGTTTGGCCTTCCCGACCTAGTCTTCAGGCTGGAGGCGGCCCGCATCGCGGGGTCGGCCCAGGTTCGGGGGATGCGGGATGTCGGCGGAATTTCAGGCCCTGCTGCGCGGCCCCAGGGCCTATGACCTCGCCCGCAAGGCGCTTGAGGTTATGGAAGGCCACCACGTCTGGCCCACCGTGCGTAACTTCGAGCTCTGGGTCTGCTACGTCTCGGAATCCACCAGCCCTCTGGCGCTGGAGATCGACCGCCTGCTCGCGGCCGGTGAGCCGATCACCGAGACCTTGGGCGAGGCGCTGGCCGCCCAGTTCATGCCTGATGCGCGGATCAATGGCGGCATCCTCGAGGCCGGCGACGCGCTGTCCAAGGAATTGCACACCGTCACCCGGGCCATCGAAAGCGCCCAGAAGTCCAGCGAGACCTACGGCCAGGAGCTGGCGACCGCTTCGGAGCGGCTCTCGGGCGATGATGCTCAGCTGAAGGCCGTCGTCGCCGACCTCACCACGGCCACGCAGAAGGTGCAGGCCGACAACCGTCTGCTGGAAACTCAGCTCGCCGACACCCGCGGCGAACTCGGTCGCCTTCGCGAGAGCCTGGATCAGGTTCGCCGCGACGCCATGACCGACGGCCTCACCAACCTGACCAACCGCAAGGCCTTCGACGAAAGTCTGGCGGCGATGTGCGAGGATGCCGAGGCAGCGGGCGAGACGGTCACCCTGGCGATGCTCGACATCGATCATTTCAAGGGCTTCAACGACACCTGGGGACACCAGATCGGCGACCAGGTGCTGCGCTATGTGGCCAGCGTCATCGGCCGGCTGGGCGTCACACCGCGGCTGGCCGCGCGTTACGGCGGAGAGGAATTCGCGGTCATCTTCCCCTCGGAGAGCGGTCGGATCGCCCTTGGCGTCCTGGAGGAGATCCGCATCGAGATCTCGTCGCGCTCGCTCAAGCGGCGCTCCACCAACGAGGACCTGGGGGCGGTTACCGTCTCGGCGGGCTACGCCGAACGGCTGTCCGGCGAAAGCGCCTCAAGCCTGGTGGAGCGCGCCGACGCGGCGCTCTACGCTTCCAAGCACGCCGGGCGCAACCGCACCACCGCGGCCCAGCCCCTGGCTGTCGTCGCCGCGGCCTGAACGCTTTCTGCTAGGCTGCCGCTGGGTTAGGTTCGGTTAGATCGGGCCGACAACGATCCGGCGGAAGGAACCCCCATGGACGGCGCTGCGAGACCGGCAAAGGTCAGGACCGAGGTCCGCGACCGCATCGGCATCATCACCCTCGACGACCCTGCCACCCTCAACGCCGCCGGCATGGATCTGATGACTGATCTGAACGCGGCCATGGAGGGGTTCATCGCCGACGCAGCCGTGCGCGCCATCGTCATCACCGGCGAGGGCCGCGGCTTCTGCTCCGGCGCCAATCTGTCCGGCGGCGGCAGCCGGATCACCGACGCGCCCGGCGGTCCAAACCAGGCCCTCCTGAAAATCTACAACCCGTTCGTCAGCGCGGTGCGCAAGTCGCCTAAGCCCCTGGTCGCCGCGGTCAATGGCGTCGCCGCCGGCGTGGGCGCGTCCCTGGCGCTGGTCTGCGACCTGATTGTCGCCGCGGAGAGCGCCTATTTCCTGCAGGCGTTCCGGCGCATCGGCCTTGTGCCGGACGGCGGGGCGACCTATCTGCTGCCGCGCCTGATCGGCAAGGCGCGGGCCATGGAACTCACCCTGCTCGGCGAAAAACTCCCGGCGGCCACCGCGCTCGACTGGGGCATGATCAACCGCTGCGTCCCCGACGCCGAGCTGATGCCCACGGCTCTGGCCCTGGCGAAACAGCTGGCTGACGGTCCCGCCTCGCTCGGCCTGACCCGCAACCTGATCTGGGCCTCGCTGGACTCCGCGTGGCACGATCAGGTCGAGCAGGAGGCCTATCGCCAGGGTGACGCCGGCCGCACCGAAGACGCCCGCGAGGGCATCATGGCCTTCGCCCAGAAACGCCCGGCCGAATTCAAGGGCCGCTGAGGAGCCGCCCCGCATGCGCCTGTTGCTGACCATACTGGGCCTGCTGGCGGTGCTGCTGGGCGGGGTGTGGATCCTCCAGGGGTTCAATCTTATGCCCGGCAGGAGCTTCATGAACGGTGACCTCAAGTGGTCGCTCTACGGCGCCTGCATCGCGCTCGGCGGCGCCGTGCTCATGGTCTGGTCCCGCCGCCGACGCTAGAGCCCCAGCACAAGCACCACGCCGGCGAGGGCCAGCAGGCACAACGCCGCCACCACGGTCGCGGTCCATAGCCCAAGCTTGACCAGACCCAGCTGTAACGCCCAGCGGGGCCAGGGGCCATGGATCAGCCGGTATTCCGCGTCGGTTTCGGGCGGGCGTTCGGGGTCCATGGCCGATGATGGCCCGTGCGCCAGGGGAAGTCATCGCCCCCGGGGCCATCACCCCTGCCCGTCTTCACGGCAAAGCTGCGCCCACAAACCGCCCCCTTCGCAGCCGATCTATTGCGCCGTTGAAATGGTAACGACGGCGTCTCGGCGCCGATGCGGAGGAACTTTTTGATGATCCAGCGTGTGTCGAGTGCGATGATCGCGGGGGCGATGATCTTGGGCGTGGTGAGCCTGGGCGGTTGCGCCACCAAGAAATACGTTGCCGAACAGGTCGGCGCGCTGGCCACGCGGGTCGATGGCGTGTCCACCCACGTCACCGCCCAGGACGCCAACCTGGCGGGCCTGGACGCCACCGCCAAGGAGGCGCTGCAGCGGGCGCAGGCCGCCGGCAAGCTGGCCGAGGGCAAGTTCGTCTATTCGATGGTGCTGAGCGACGACAGCATGAAATTCCCGGTGTCCAAGGCGTCTTTGTCGCCCGAAGCTCAGGCCCGGCTCGACGCCTTCGTCGACAAGCTGAAGGCCGACAACCGCAACGTCTACGTCGAGGTCCAGGGTCACACCGACGCCAGCGGCTCGAAGGAGGGCAACTATCGGCTGGGCGGGGAGCGCGCCGAGACCGTCCGTCGCTATCTCAATGAGCACGGCGTGGCGCTGAACCGGATCGGCACGATCTCCTATGGCGCGGACGCGCCGGCGGCGCCTAACGACAATCGCACCGGCCGCCAGGCCAACCGGCGGGTGGTGCTGATCGTTCTGACTTAGTGACGCGACGCCGGCTGCTGATCGCGGCGTTCAGCGTCGCCGGTCACTTGGCGGTGCTCTTGGCCCTGCTGTCGGCCCAGTCTTTTCCGCCGCGTGAAATCGAGGCTGAGCCGATGACGGTGCGGCTGGTCGATCCGCCCCGCCCGCCGGTGGTGATGCCTCCCGACGCCCCGGCGCTCGCCCCGGACCTGGCGCCCACCACACCGCCGCCCCCGCGCACCGTCACCCGGCGCACGGCCGCGCGCGTCGACGTCGAGCCCGCGGCGGCCAGCGAGGCTCCGACCACCTTCGGGGTGGCCGAGGTGAGCGACGCCGAGCTGGCCACGGCGGGGACGGCCGAGACTGGCGGCGCGGGCGGCGCCTGCAACATGGCCCGCTGGCTGCAGGCCGCCCTGCGCAAGGACCGTCGCGTCCAGGCCGCCGTCGCCGCCCAGGGGTCGAGCCCCCGCAAGGCCATCCGCGTCTGGAACGGCGACTGGGTGCGCCACGCCGGACAGGAGGGCAATGGCCTGGCCGCCGTGCGCGAAGCGATCATGTGGGAGGTCGGCTTCGCCCCCGTGGCCTGTCGCACCGAACCGGTGCGCGGCCTCGTCCAGCTGTCCCTCGCCGACGGCCCGGCCGCGCCCCGCCTCGTCGTCGGATCGGGCGAATGGCGCTGGTCGGACCTGCTGCTGTCGCGCTCGGGAGGCGTGGCCGCCTCGGCCGCGCGGCCTTAGGGGAGTCCAATTGGAGACCGCGAGCCGAGCGTCCGACTCCCGGAAAGCCAATGTCTGCTGACGACCGAGGCTGTGTAAAAACTCGCGCGGACGAAAATCCCGCGCAACATTCCACCCAGGTCGAAGCTGCTGAGAGGCGCGGTTTGCGCTCACCGGCCCGGTGGAGTCGATCTCAGGCAAATTGTTGCGCCGAAATTCTCGCGGGCCGAGTTTTTACACAGCCTCGACCCGTAGCGGACCTTCGGCGAGTCCGCTTACAGTCAGGTCAAGCTTGATCGCTGGGGGCTTCATGGACATCCACAAACCCAAGCCCTGGCACGGCCTGCGCGAGTTCCTGAAGGAGTACGCGATCATTGTCGTCGGCGTGATGACGGCGCTGGCCTTCGAGCAAGCGGTCGAATGGCTGCACTGGCGCCATCTTGGCCATCAGGCGCGTGCAGACATCGCCGCCGATCAGCGCAGGTCCCTACGAAACATCGGCGTCAGCGACATCACCGGACCGTGCACTGCACGTCGCCTCCAGGAGTTGACCGACATCCTCGACAAGGCCGAACGCGATGGCCGGTTGCCCGCGCTAGCGCCGATCAACCCCCCACCCTTCTTGCCCTGGCCATTCCGCGGCTGGGACGGCTTGGTGAGCACCCAGGTCTTGGCCCACCTTGAGCAAGGCGAAAGCGCCCAGTACGCGCGTCAAGTCGCGACCGTGAACTACATCATTAGAACGCGTGATGAGGACCGAGACACCTGGGCCGTCATCGCTTCGATGGCGGGCCCTGGCCGGCCGCTCAACGGGTCTGAAGCCGCGACTCTTCGCGCCAACCTGGGCCGAGCCGCCGCCAAGGACGCATCAATGCGGGGCGCGGCTCATAGCCTAGGCCGCGACATCCTGGCCTCGGGCCTCCTCACACGCAGCGAGGTGACGATGTGGTGGAAGAAGGGGGCTGACCGCGCGAACCTGATCTGCAGTTCATTGAACGAGGTGGCTACAAACGACGACTTCCGGCAGTTGTCGCAGCCCGCCGCACCGCCGTCCCAGCCTGCTGAAGACGACGCCTCCGCTCCCGAATGAGAATGGTCGACATTCTGCCGGTACCGGGCGTCGATGCTTCCGGGCAAGGGCCTATGGACCGCTTTCGGCTCATGGCGGACATTCCAAGCAACCGTGTTACGCACGCTGCTGTGTGAACCGGCTGGGGGCGGCATGGGCAAGATCGAAATCAACGTCGTCCTGCTTTCCTTCGTATGGGTGCTTGCACTCACCCAGATCCTGGAGTGCTGCCGCGACCTCTGGGTCGGCCGCGCGCGGGTGAAGTGGGCCGCCTCACCGTTGCTCTGGATGCTAGCGGTCCTGCTGACATCCATACTGAGTTGGCTGCCTTTGGCCGACTTAGGCGACGCGTTGCGAGGATGGCTTCTGGTGGGGCTGCTCGCCTATTCGTTTGGCATCTTCTTCGCCGCCGCGGTCGTCTCGCCTAAGGTTCCCGAGGCCGGCGTGCTGGACCTGGCCGAATACGAGACCCGCGAAGGCGCCGCGTTCAAGCTCACTCTGATCGCGATGATGATGCTGGCCCTGCCGCTCGATTTCGTTCTGGCCGCGGCGCGCGGCCAACATGCCGACGTGGCTCGATTCGTGGCGGGCGAATGGTCGGTTTTCGCAACGATGATCGCCTATCTAGTCGGCCTCTCGCCAAACCCCTGGCTCCGCACGCCCGCGGCAACCGCCGCGGTGGCGCTAGGCGCCCTCGGGCTCGTCAGGAATGTCTTCTTCGCCTGACGCGCAGTCCAAGCCGCCCTGGCCAGTGAGCCGAAGACCACCCTTTGCGGACCTTCGGCGAGTC
>JANXXA010000293.1 GCA_025350885.1 Phenylobacterium sp. | reverse complement strand
CCCGCTGGTCTGCGAGGGCTGCGGCGACTGTTCGGTCAAGTCCAACTGCGTCTCGGTCGAGCCGCTGAACACCGAGTTCGGCCGCAAACGCAAGATCAACCAGTCTTCCTGCAACCAGGACTATTCCTGCCTCGACGGTTTCTGTCCGTCGTTCATCACCCTGGAAGGCGCGGCCAACCCGCACCGCGAGGCGATGCCGGCGCTGACGGCGGACTCCACGCCGCTGCCGGCGTTCGAGCCGCTGCCCGACAGGAACGGGGAAGGCGTGCGCAACATCTTGTTCACCGGGGTCGGCGGCACCGGCGTCACCACGGTCGCCTCGATCCTGGCGATGGCCGCTCACGTCGATGGCCGCGCAGCCAGCGTCGTCGACATGACCGGTCTGGCGCAGAAGGGCGGCGCCGTGTTCAGCCATGTGCGCATCGGCGCGACCGAGACCAGCACGGTCGGTGGCCGGGTGCCGGCGGCCAGCACCCACGTGCTGATCGCCTGCGACCTGTTGTCGGCGGATGGCGCTGATGCGCTATCGCTCTATGCCAAGGACCGCACGGTGGCCGTCGGCAACGCCGACTTCGCGCCCACCGCCGACTTCGTCACCGACCGCGACGTGCGCTTCGACGCCGATGCGCAAAGCCGCCGCCTGGCCGCGGCGGTGAAATCCTGGGATTCCGTGCCGGCCCAGAACCTGGCGGTGCAGAACCTCGGCGACGCGATCTACGGCAACATGATCATGCTGGGGTTCGCCTGGCAGAAGGGCGTGATCCCGGTGGCCAGCCGGTCGATCTATCGGGCCATCCGGCTGAACGGAGTCGACGCCGAGGCCAACCTGCAAGCCTTCGAACTGGGCCGCAAGGCCGCCCACGATCCGGCCAGCCGGGGCAAGCGCGAGGACGACGTGCCGACGCCGGAGACCATGCCCCTGGAGGCGCTGATCGCCCATCGCGCGGGCGAACTCACCGCCTACCAGAACGCCGCCTATGCGCGGCGTTACCTGCAGCAGGTGAAGGCGGTGGCGCAGGCCGAGTCGCCCCTGGGCTCGGAGACCCTGACGCGGGCTGTGGCGGTCAACCTCTACAAGCTGATGGCCTACAAGGACGAGTACGAGGTCGCCCGTCTGTATACGGACGGTCGCTTCCGCGCCTACCGCGACCAGACCTTCACGGGCGGGAAGACCACCGTCTGGCTGGCCCCGCCGCTGATCGCCCGCAAGGGTCCCGACGGCAAGCCCAGGAAGATGGCCTTCGGCGGCTGGATGCTCGACCTCGCCTTCCCGCTGATGGCCCGGATGAAGGGCCTGCGCGGCGGCCCGCTCGACCTCTTCGGCTATACCGATGAGCGCCGGATGGAGCGCGGCCTGCTCGCCGACTACGAGGCCGCGATCGCCAGGATCGTCTCTGGCCTGACCCCCGAACGCCTAGCCACCGCCGCCCAGATCGCCGTCATCCCGCAGAAGATCCGCGGCTACGGCCATATCAAGGACGCCTCGGTGGGTCCCGCAAAGGCCGAGGAGAAGGCGCTGTGGGGTCGGTGGGAGAAGCAGGGCGAGAGGGTGCTGGTGGGGGCGAACTGAGAGCACCGCCCGACCGACTGCAGAAGTGTGCGGC
This sequence comes from Phenylobacterium sp., assembly GCA_025350885.1. Taxonomy (GTDB): domain Bacteria; phylum Pseudomonadota; class Alphaproteobacteria; order Caulobacterales; family Caulobacteraceae; genus Phenylobacterium. The sequence continues at coordinate 3,887 of JANXXA010000293.1, read as the reverse complement.
TATTTGGGTTTATGCGCGCGGGGCGCCACGTCGCCCAGGGCGGCGTCTGCGGCCGCCAGAAGCGCGGGAAGGCGCTCGTGAACGGTCAGCCAGATCCGGCTTTCCGCCACGTGCTGGTAGAGGTGGCGGAACACGTTGCCGGCGTCTTCGATCTGTCGCCATTCGAGGTTCGAAGTCTGATGCTGCTGCACGCCGCGAAGCCGCCGCGCGGCCTCGGAAATGATCTCCAAACAGCGTGTCACCGCGTAGAACGTGCGGCGGTCCGATGCGAATTCATCGGCCGTCATGTCGGCGACGAAGCTCTGAGCCAACACTGCGTTGTCGCGGATGGCGCGCCAGGCCAACTGCTCCTTCTGCGTCGGCGCGATGTCAGAAGGCATAGACCGCATCTTGCTCGGCTGTCCGGCGAACGGCGTCGATCAGCATCGTCCGGTCAGCCACGTCCACCGGCACGGAGAACAGCCTGGCGATGTACTGGGTGATGCCGACATAGCCGTAGAGGTCCACCCGCGCCGCCGGATCGATATCGACCATGATGTCGAGATCGCTCGCGGGCGTCGCGTCGCCCCGGGCGGCGGACCCGAACAGCGCCGCCCGCACCACGCCCTGCCGTCGCAGCGGGGCTTCGTGTGCGCGCAGGATGGCGATGATGGCGTCGCGGGTCATGCCGGAAGCATAGCGGCAATGCGGCCCTGTCGCGACCATTCCCGCAACAGGAGGATCGCCGCCGCCCTGCGGATGACCGGCGCGATATCTGCAGCAGCCTGGGGCGTCACGCTGGACCTCAGCCGTGGAGAAGACGAGGCTTGGGTAATCGAGGCGGCGCCTGGCGGCAATTTGCCGGGCCAGCTCGTGGTTCCAGATGCTGGAGGCTCTCATGCGCCACGCCCAACCCCTCCCCAAGCTCACCAAGGCTTCCGCCGTCCAGGCTGCGGGGCAGTGCGTCTGCGGGGCGGTGAAGCTGGAGATCGACGTGCCGGCGCGGTGGGCGTGGCACGATCATGCGCCCGCCAGCCGCCACGCCCAGGGCTGCGCCTATGCCACCTACGTCGGCAGCTACAAGAGCCGGTTCCGGGTGCTGGAGGGCGCGGCGCAGATCACCCGGTTCGAGGACGCCGAAGCCGGGACCGCGCGCAGCTTCTGCGCCCGTTGCGGCACGCCGCTGATCTATGAACGCGCCGGCGCCCCGACCATGGTCAACATTCCCCGTGCGCTGTTCACCGAGCGCACCGGCCGCGAGCCGCGTTATCACATGAACCTGGGCGAAGCCGCCGACTGGCTTTGGTCTGGCGAAGCGCTGAGCCCGCTGAAGGGCTATCCCGGCGTGATGTTCGAACGCCCCCGCAAGAAAAAGCCGGCTGCCTGGGACGACATGTTCTGACGCCTGACGTCTGCAACCAAGGCTCCGAACTCAAGTTAATTCGTCAGGCAAGCCCCTAAACTTTGTCATCCCGGACGGCCCCCCGGGCTCGGCCAAGGGCCGACCCGAGGACAGGCTCCGAGCCGATCCGGGACCCAGCCTGGGTGGCGGCGGCCGCTGGGTCCCGGCTCTCCAGCCTGCGGGCGCAGGCTTGCGTCCGGGACAGAAAAAAGTTGGGTTCTGTTAACCCGAGTTCTGACGCCTGACGTCTGCAACCCGCCGCGGTTGTGAAGTTGTCGCGACCGGCGCTAGGGTCCGGGGGCGCCGCGTCTGTCAGCCGGCGCGGATCCGGGGACAGATGATGGAACGCCGCGTTGCCCTTGGGCTCGGACTGTCGGCCGCGTTCGCCGCGGCGCTGGCGCCGTCGGCCTTCGCCAGGCCCGGCAGGCGCTGGAAGATTATCCTCGACGGCCACAGCCTCGACGGCTGGACCCCCATCGGTGACGCCAACTGGGCGGTGAAGGACGGCGCGGTCCAGGCCGATGCCGGCAAGGGCGGCTTCCTGGTCTCCCGCGACACCTACGGCGACGTGCGGATCGAGGCGGAGTTCTGGGTCAGCGACGACGCCAACAGCGGCATCTTCATCCGCTGCACCAACCCGGCCAGGATCGGCGTCGACACCGCCTATGAGGTCAACATCTTCGACCGGCGGCCCGACCCGACCTATGGCACCGGCGCGATCGTCAATGTCGCCAAGGTCTCGCCCATGCCCAAGGCCGGCGGCCGCTGGAACCGGATGGAGATCACCGCCCGGGGCGACCGCTTCAGCGTCGCGGTGAACGGCGTGCGCACCGTCGACAACGTCGCCGACGCCGCCCACGCACACGGCCGCATCGCCCTGCAATACGGCGCCGGCGTGGTGAAATTCCGCAAGGTGCGGGTGCGGGAAATCTAGACCTCGTCCGCCGCTACTTCACCGCCGCCCGCACGCCTTGCCACATCGCCGCGCGCGCGGCGCTCAGGTCCTTGCCGGTGGCCCTCGGCCAGGCCGCGTTCTGGACAATGATCAGGTGTTCGGCGGGGAATAGCGTCACCGACTGACCAAAGATGCCCAGGCCGGAATAGCCGCCGTTGTCGAAGATCCACCAGAAATAGCCATAGCCGCCGGGCGCCGGATCGCCGTTGTCGATCTCGCGCCGGGTGGCCTCGGCGATATAGCCGGGGGGCGTGATCGGCTTGCCGCCCGCCTTGCCGTCGCCGGCGATGAACAACCCCAGGCGCCCGTAGTCTCGAAGCGTCATGGAGAGGCAGCAGCCGCCGCGCTCCTGGCCGCCGGGATCGGTCATCCACACCGCGTCGCGGCCCATCCCATAAGGTTGCCAGATCTTCTCCGAGGCGTACTGCGCCAGGGTCTTGCCAGTGGCCTTGGAGACCAGCACGCCCACCAGGTCGGTCTCGCCGGTGTTGTAGTTGAACTTCGCGCCCGGCGGGTTGGCCCGCGGCAGCTTGCGCAGGTAGCTGACCATCGGGTTGACGCCGGGCTCGGTGACGGTATTGCCGGCCTGGGCCACGTCGGATTTCGGGTCGGTGTAGTCTTCGTTCCACTTCACGCCCGAGCTCATCATCAGCATCTGGCGCACGGTGACGCCCTCGTAGGCCGAGCCCTTGAGGTCTGGCACATAGGCGGTGATCGGATCGTTGAGGCTCTTGATACTGCCGTCCTGAATGGCCGCGCCCACCAGCGTCGAGGTCAACGACTTGGCCACGGAAAACGAGGTCCAGCGGTCCCTCGGCTTGCGGCCCAGGCCGTACTTCTCGAGCACGATCTTGCCGTCCTTCAGCACCAGGAGGCCGGAGACGCGATAGGCGGCCATGTAGTCGCCCACCGTCCAGGTCTTGCCCTGATAGCTGAAGGTCGGATCGATCTGCCGGGCGGCTATCGGCAGCGGATGGACTTTCTTCCCCCGCTTGACCGTATGGGTCCTGAAGATGTGCTCGATGTCGCGATAGCCGCTGGCCTGCTGCTCCGGCGTCCAGGTGAGGATGCCGGCGATCGGAGCCGTCGACCTAGGGTCGAGCGGCACCTGGGCGGAGGCCGCCCCCGCGGCCAGGACCAGTCCTGCGGCGATCACCAAAACAAACGACTTCATCAACAGTCCCTCGGGCTTTGTGGTGGCCGATCTCTAGCAGGGGACGGGGCGGTTTGCATCCGGCGCGGCTTGCTCTAGGCGTGACCGCGATGAGCCAGTTCGACTTCGACGCGGTGGTGGTGGGCGCGGGCGCCGTGGGTCTGGCGTGCGGCTATGGGCTCAGCCGGCGCGGCCAGACGGTGGCGGTGCTGGAGCAGGACCAGGCCATCGGCCAGGGGGTCTCCTCGCGCAATTCCGAGGTAATTCACGGCGGCCTTTACTACCCGACCGGCTCGCTGAAGGCGCGGCTCTGCGTGCAGGGTCGCCGCGCGCTGTACGCCTTCCTTGACGCCCACCAGGTGGCTTACGACCGCTGCGGCAAGCTGGTGGTGGCGACC
>JANXXA010000278.1 GCA_025350885.1 Phenylobacterium sp. | reverse complement strand
CAGGAACTCGCCCTGGTAGCCGATCAGCGAGCGCGACGGGCTCATCAGGCTGAGGCGGGTCTTGCCGGCGCCGGACGGACCCATGTCCTTCAGCTCGGCGCGGCGGGCCGACAGTTTCTCGATGACGATGCCGGAGAATTCGTCGTCGACGTCGATCATCACGTCCTCGATGGGTTCCATCCGCTCGCCGGTCTCCGGGTCGGCCCGGAACACCACGCGCGGGCGGGAGATGGAGAGTTCGAAGCCCTCGCGGCGCATGCTCTCGATCAGCACGCCCAGCTGCAGTTCGCCCCGGCCGGCAACCTCATAGGCGTCGCGGTCGGGGGTCTCGGTGACCCGGATGGCGACATTGGACTCGGCTTCCTTCAGGAGCCGCGCGGCGATCACCCGGCTCTGCACCTTGTCGCCTTCGCGGCCGGCCAGCGGGCTGTCGTTGACGCTGACGGTCATCGAGATGGTCGGCGGATCGATGGGTTGCGCGGGCAGCGCCTCGGTGACCTCCATGGCGCACAGGGTGTCGGCGACGGTGGCCTTGGAGAGCCCGGCGATGGCGACGATGTCGCCGGCCTCGGCGTCCTCGACCGGCTGGCGCTTCAGGCCGCGGAAGGCCAGCACCTTGGTGATCCGTCCGCGCTCTATTTCCTTGCCGTCGATGCCCAGGGCATGGATCGCCAGGCCGGGGGTCGCCTTGCCGCTCTCGATGCGACCGGTCAGCAGGCGACCGAGGAACGGGTCGTTCTCGATCAGCACCGACAGGATCTGGAACGGCCCGTCCTTGCGGACGACAGCCTTGGGCTCGGGGACGTGACTGACGATCATGTCGAACAAGGGCGCCAGGTTGTCGTTCGGCTTGGCCATGTCCAGCGTCGCCCAGCCCTGTTTGCCCGAGGCGTAGATATGCGGGAAGTCGAGCTGGTCGTCGGTGGCGCCCATGACGGCGAATAGGTCGAAGGCGTCGTTCAGCACCCTGTCCGGATCGGCGTGGGCGCGGTCGACCTTGTTCAGGCAGACGATCGGCCGCAGGCCCATCTTCAGAGCCTTGCCGAGCACGAACTTGGTCTGCGGCATCACCCCTTCTTCGGCATCGACCAGCAGGACGCAGCCGTCCACCATGCCCAGGATCCGCTCCACCTCGCCGCCGAAGTCGGCATGCCCGGGCGTGTCGATGATGTTGATGCGGGTGTCGCCCGCGGCGCCGTGCCACAAGACGCTCGTGCACTTGGCCAGGATGGTGATCCCGCGTTCGCGCTCCTGGTCGTTGGAATCCATGGCGCGTTCGGCGTGCGCCTCGTTGGCGCGGAAGATGCCCGACTGGGCGAGCAGCTGGTCGACGAGCGTGGTCTTGCCGTGGTCGACGTGGGCGATGATGGCGATGTTGCGGAGCGACATGGAGTTGAACGCGGTGTCTCGGGGGGCGAGGAAGGCGCGCTTGTAGGCGAGGCGGGGCTCCGGGGCCAGCGCCGAGTTGCCGGTGCGGCCGGGGTTCTTGTGCGCTGCAACCAGGAGGATCCGAAAATCAGCCGCCACAAGGCCCGGAAATTTCAGGTTTTTCCGGCGGGGACCGATGAATACATGAGCTTTTTGTGGACCGGCGCTTGCGCCATTGTGCAGTGCGGCGTATGTTTAGGGGGTGAGGCGTCCCTGACGCCTCTGCCCTTCTGGGCGTTTCCTCCCAATCAACTGCCGCGCCTTCGGGCGCGGCTTTTTTTGGCCTGAGCGCCGAAGCCGGTAGGTATTACCGCAATAGAACCCGCCACAAATCCTAGAGACGAAGCGAGCCTTCCGCCGAAGGCGCGTCAAGGACTGGCGCAACGCGTTTACGTGCCGGCCGCCTTTGCTGTACCGAGCCCTTCACGCCGCCTGGACAGGACCTGCCCCATGAACGCCCCCGCCGCTGCCGCTCTGACGTTCGAAGAGGTGGTCATGGGCCGCCGGAGCATCCGCGGCTTCAAGCCCGAGCCGGTGCCCAAGGCGGTGATCCGGGACATCATCGCCATGGCGATGCGCGCGCCGTCGTCGCTGAACACCCAGCCGTGGAACTTCTACGTGGTCGCCGGCGCGCCGCTTGATCGCATCCGGGCGGGCAATACCGAGCGCAATCTGGCCGGCGTGCCGTCGTCGCGGGAGTTCCGCAGCCATGGCGAATACGCCGGCGCACACCGGGAGCGGCAGATCGGGGTGGCCAAGCAGCTGTTTTCGGCCATGGGCATCGAACGGCACGACCAGGAAAAGCGCCAGGACTGGGTGCTGCGCGGCTTTCGCCAGTTCGATGCGCCGGTGTCGGTCGTGGTGACCTATGACCGGGTGATCCACGGCGGCGACATCGCACCGTTCGACTGCGGCGCGGTGGCCAACGCCCTGGTCAACGCCGCCTGGTCGCGGGGCCTGGGCTGCGTGATCAACAGCCAGGGGATCATGCAGTCGCCGGTAGTCCGCGAGTATGCGGGCATCCCCGACGACCAGGTGATCATGATCTGCATCGCCATGGGCTGGCCCGACGACAGCTTCCCGGCCAATGCGGTGGTGTCTGAGCGCAAGTCGGTCGATGAAGCCGCGGTGTTCGTCGGCTTCGACGGGTAGGCGGCGCGGCTAGATTCCCGCGTACCACTCATAGCCGCGGTCTTCCCAGTAGCCGCCCTTGCCGCGACCCAGGTGGGCGAAGTCGTCCACCGCCTCGATCCGCATGATATATTTGGCCTGTTTGTAGCCCAGCTGGCGTTCGACGCGCAGGCGCAGCGGCGCGCCGTGGGCAACCGGCAGGACGGCGTCGTTCATCGCGTAGGCGAGGATGGTCTGCGGGTGATAGGCGTCGATCAGGTCGATGCTTTCATAATATTGCCCCGAGCCGTCCAGGGTCTGTTCCAGGCTGTCGCCGCAGTGGAAGACCAGGTAGCGGGCGGTCTTTTTCAGGCCGGCCTTGTCGAGCAGCGGCCCCAGCCGCGCGCCCTGCCACCGGGCGATCGACGACCAGCCCTCGACGCAGTCGTGGCGGGTGATCTGGGTGCGCGAGGCGAGCGCGCGAATGTCGGCAAGGCTGAGCGACAGCGGCCGCTCCACCAGGCCATCGACCACCAGGCGGTAGTCGGCAAAGCCTTTGTCGCGCAGGGCCACATAGTCGGCGTCGGTGGGATCGATCGAGCCGTTGGGCTTGAAGTCGGACGAGATGTCGGCCGCGCCGAACTCGCGGGCCAGCGCCTTGCGATCAACCATCAGCCGCTGGGCGCGGCGCGTCAGCCCCTCGGCCTTCTGCAGGAAGCCGATCGCCTGAGGGGCGTTGGTGATCCTGTCGCAGGCGCCCAGCGCCAGCGCGCCCGTCGCGGCGAAGGCGGCCTGCAACCAGCCGCGTCGATGGGTCGTGGGGGTCATGCCGCGTTCTCTTCCTTGTCCGGAACGATGGCGTAGCGCCCGGTGATCATCGAGCGGATGTTGTTCCAGGTCCCCGACGCCACCACCATGAAGAGGTGCAGCAGCACGAAGCCGACGATGCCCGTGGCGGTCAGGAAGTGGATCGTCCGCGCCGACTGGCGGCCGCCGAAAAAATCCACCAGCCAGGGGGTCGCGGCATTGAAGCCGGGCGACATGCAGAGCCCGGTCAGCACCATCAGCGGCAAGAGCACCAGCACCACCCCCAGATAGGCGCCCTTCTGCAGCACGTTGTAGCGCCGCGCCGCTTCGCCCTTGGGGAACTGGAGCTTCGCGTGGGTGACGATCTCATGCCAGACGTTGCGGGGTTTCAGATCCGCGCCTGTGGGCAGCAGGTCCTTGGCGATGTGCCCGCCGACCAGGCCCACCAGCCAGTAGGCCAGGCCATTGATGACGAACAGCCAAGCGAAAAAGAAGTGCCAGTGGCGGCTGTCGGCCAGGTCGCGGTAGCTGGGCACCGTCGCCCAGGACGGGAAGGCGACGGCTTCCTGCGCGCCTGGCTTGCCCGAATAGCCCAAAACGCCGGTGGTGTTGAACTGGGCCGAGCCGATGCGGGTGACGCCGACGGTCCGGTCGCCCTGCTGTTCGGCGGTCGTCGACACCCAGGGATGGGCGAAGGTCGACTTCTGGCCCCAGTAAAGCGCCGGGTGGGCGCCGAAAATGTTGAGCCCGCTCATCAACAGGAGGGTCAGCGCCAGCACATTGATCCAGTGGGTCAGGCGGGTCATAGCGGCGTGGCGGTAGACCAGCAGCTTGGCGGGCTTGGCCATGGCGTTCGTTTCTCCCGGGTGGAGCTGCAAGTCTGGCACACAACCCATTCGCACGCGAGTTGGCCAAGGTTACGTGGCGCTGAGACGCTGGCCGTTCGCCGGTGCCGCCCCTAAGCTTGCCTGAAGTATGGGGGATGGTCATTGGGCGAAGCGGTGGAAGTCTGGAGAGGCAGCGTCGCCAGCTGGGAATGCGACGCCATGGGCCACCTGAACGTGCGGTTCTATGTGGCGCGGGCCATGGAGGGGCTGGCGGGGCTGGCCGCCGAAATGGGCATGCCCCAGGCCTTCGCAGCCGACGCGCGGGCGACCCTGATGGTGCGCGACCAGCACATCCGCTTCCTGCGCGAGGCCCGGCCCAACGCCCCGCTGCAGATGACCGGGGGCGTGGTGGAGATCGGCGAGAGCGAGGCGCGGGTGCTGCTGATCCTGCGCCATGTCTCGGGCGAGATCGCCGCCAGTTTCCAGACCGTGGTCGCCCATGTGACGGCGCGCGACGGCCGGGCGTTTCCCTGGCCGGCCCGGGTGCTGGCGCGCGCGCAGGCGCTGAAAGTCGAGATCCCCCCCGAAGCGGCGGCGCGCAGCCTCGGCCTGGGGCCGGTCCAGAGCCGCGCCAGCCTGGTGCGGGCGCAGGAACTGGGCCTCAAGCGCACCGCACTGGGGGCGGTCCGCGTCGAGGACTGCGATGTGTTCGGCCGGATGCGCACCGAGATGATGATGGCCAGGCTGTCGGATGGCGTCGCCCACATCACGGCGGGCCAGCGGCCGCGCGCCTCGGAACATGGCGGCCCCGATCATGGCCTGCGGCAGGGCGGGGCGGCGGTGGAGTACCGGCTGCTGCATCTGGACTGGCCCCGCGCCGGGGATCGGGTGGAGCTCAGGTCGGGGATGTCCGGCGGCGATGCGCGCATCCGCCGGCTGACCCACTGGCTGCTGGACCCCGAGACCGGCCGGCCCTGGGGGGTCGCCGAGGCCATCGCCGTCGCCTTCGATCTGGACACCCGCAAGCTGATCACGCTCAGCGACCAGGCGCTGGCCGCCGCCAACGCCCAGGTGATCGGCGGGCTGACGCTTTAGGCCGCCACGCAATCGGCCAGGGTGGCGCGGACCAGGTCGGGGCGCTCCATCGGCAGGAAGTGGGTGGTCGCGGGGATCGTCTCGACGACGAGGCGGTCGCCCAGGGCCGCGAGATCGGCCTCCTGGCCTTCGGTGCGGAAGGTGGAGCCCTCCGCCGCGCACAGGATACGGATCGGGCAGCGGGTCTTGGCGAAGGCCCGCCAGACGTCGTAGTTGTGCGAGCGGAAGTTGGAGGCCTCCCATTCCGGCCGGCAGGTCAGGGTCACCTGGCCATCGGCGGCGGCGGAGAAGCCCGCGGTCACATAGTCGGTCACCTGAGCCTCGCTCCAGGTGCGGAACCCGCCACGGCCCAGATAGGCCTCGACCGCCGCCCGATGGTCGGGAAAGGTCGCGCGGCGGCGCAGCGCGCCCTGCACCAGCGCCGAGCCGCCCATGGCGGCGGCGTCGCGTTGCTGGGCCTGGGGCACGGCGACTGGATCGAACAGCGCCAGGGCGTGGACCCGCGCCGGCTCGGCGGCGGCGGCCAGCAGGCTCGCAGTGCCACCCATCGAGTGGCCGGCCAGCACCACGGGCGCCGTGCAGGCCTGCGCCAGCAGGGCTTGCAGGTCGTCGCGGAATTCGGCCCAGCCGTCACGGCCATCGATCACCGCCGGCAGGGTGCTGGCGCCGTGACCCCGCAGGTCTACCGCCAGGATCCGCAAGCCCGCCGCCAGCGGCTGCAGGAGGCTGCGATAGGTCCGCCCGTTGAACCCGTTGGCGTGGCTGAAGACGATATCCACCGGCCGGTCGAGGGGGCCCATCTCGATCCCCGCCATGGCTCCGCCGCGGCCGGGCAGGGCGATGCTCCGCGCGCGCGGCTCAGGCTCGAAACTGGCGTTCATGGGCATCCTCGTTGAGCGCCCATATAGCCGGGATTCGGGCGTTGCGAGCTCGAAACCCCATCATAGTGCTGAATTTGTTATATAACGTCATGGCTGGGCTTGGGAGCCTGCCCCGGGGGGGCCGCGTAGCGGTACGACCCTGATAGATCGCTGACACTTTGACCTTGAGACATCGCTGACAGTTAAGCCGGCCGGTAGGTGGAGACCTGCCGATGCCCTGGAAGCCTGTGTCAGAGATGGATCAGAAGATGAGGTTCGTTGTGGAG
>JANXXA010000268.1 GCA_025350885.1 Phenylobacterium sp. | reverse complement strand
TCTTCGGTGGTCTGGTCGACGATGCCGGCGTGGCGCTGGGTGAAGGTGCCGCGGATCGAGTCCTGGCCGGACAGGCGCACGGGATAGCCCTGGTCCAGCAGGGTGGCGAAGGCCAGGCTTTCGGCGGTGGACCAGTCGAGGCCCTCGCCCTTTTCGATGGCCTCGCGGCGGGCGGCGATCACCCGCTCGACGGTCTTGTGGACGGCGACCCGCTCAGGAACCGAAGTGATCCGGCGGCCAAGATCGAGCAGTTTCTGCCGCGACACGCCGGTGACGCCGCTTTCTTCCGAGCCGGGCAGCTTCAGGCCTGACCACTTGCCGTCCAGCCAATCGGCCTTGTCGGCGTGGTAGACCTTGCCGGCGTCGAACTCGGCGTCGAGGAAGGCGTCGAACTCGCCGATCCAGGCATCGACCTCGTCCCTGGTGGCCACGCCCTCGCCCACCAGCCGCGCGGAATAGAGGTCGCGGACCGACGGGTGCTCCTTGATCTTGGCGTACATCAGGGGCTGGGTCATCGTCGGGTCGTCACCCTCGTTGTGACCGAACCGGCGGTAGCAGAACATATCGATGACCACGTCCTTGCCGAATTGCTGGCGATATTCGATGGCGACCTTGGTGGCGAACACCACGGCTTCGGGATCGTCGCCGTTGGCATGGAAGATCGGCGCCTCGACCATCAAGGCCACGTCGGACGGATAGGGCGACGAGCGGCTGTTCTTCGGGCTGGTGGTGAAGCCGATCTGGTTGTTGACCACGAAATGCACCGAGCCGCCGACGCCATAGCCGCGCAGCTGCGAGAGCGCGAAACATTCGGCGACCACGCCCTGGCCGGCGAAGGCCGCATCGCCGTGCATCAAGAGCGGCAGCACGTGGCCGCGACCGGCGTCGGCGTTGGTGCGCAGGGCAAACGCCTGTTTGGCGCGGGCCTTGCCGATCACCACCGGGTTGACGATCTCCAGATGGCTGGGGTTGGCGGTCAGCGACAGGTGGACGGAATTGCCGTCGAACGCCCGGTCCGACGAGGCGCCCAGGTGGTACTTCACGTCGCCCGAGCCCTCGACATCAGAGGGCAGCGACGAGCCGCCCTGGAACTCGTGGAAGATCACCTGGTAGGGCTTGCCCATCACCGCGGCGAGCACGTTCAGCCGGCCCCGGTGCGGCATGCCGATGATGATGTCCTTCACCCCCAGCGCGCCGCCGCGCTTGATGATCTGCTCCAGCGCCGGGACCAGGCTCTCGCCGCCGTCCAGGCCGAACCGCTTGGTGCCGGGGAAGCGGCGATGCAGGAATTTCTCGAAACCTTCGGTCTCGATCAGCTTCTTGAGGATGGCGATCTTGCCCTCCTTGGTGAACACGATCTCCTTGTCGCGACCCTCGATGCGCGCCTGCAGCCAGCCTTTTTCCTTCGGATCGGAGATGTGCATGTACTGCACGCCGACGTTGCCGCAGTAGGTGCGCCGGACGATCGCCAGGATCTCCCGCAGCGTCGCCGTCTCCAGCCCGAGCACGAAGTCCAAGAAGATCGTCCGGTCGAAGTCGGCCTCGGCGAAGCCATAGGTCGCCGGGTCGAGCTCGGAGGCGTCGCCGGGCGTCGTCGCGATGCCCAGCGGGTCGAGGTTGGCCTTCAGGTGGCCGCGCATGCGGAACGCGCGGATCATCATGATGGCGCGCAGGCTGTCGAGCGTCGCGGCGCGGACGGCGTCAGTCGAAGCGGCGGGCGCGCGCTCGGCGATCTTCACCGCGACCTTGGCGTCGATGGCCGGCCACAGGCCGTCGAGCGCGGAAAGCCAGTCGGGACGGACGGCCGGCGCGGCGGCGCGGGTCCAGGCCGGCTGTTCGGCGGCGCGCTTCACGTCGGCGGCGGAGTCGTGCAGCGAGGCGAAGAAGGCGCGCCAGGACGGATCGACGCTGGACGGATCGGCCGACCAGCGCGCGTAGAGATCCTCCACGAAGGCTCCGTTGCCCCCGTACAGGAAGGAGGTCTCGGCGAGCACCTCGTTGATCAGACCTGCGTCGTCCGCCATGTCGTCCGCTTTCCCGAGCCGGGCCGCGGAGCTTCTAAACAAAGGAGCCGAGCGCGGACCGCTCTAACGCTTAAGTTGGCCCTCTGGCGCTTTTCAGCACGTCCAGGAGGGTTTCGCCCAGTTTCGCCG
>JANXXA010000212.1 GCA_025350885.1 Phenylobacterium sp. | reverse complement strand
ATGTGCCGATCACTGATAGGGACGAAGCTGTGCCCCTTTTCAGAGGTCTTGCAAGTCGGGAGCTTCATCGAGAAGATCGCAAAGTCGTCAAGTTTACGAAGCTGGATGGTGTCGGCCGAGGCGGGGGTACGGTGACGCAATACAATAAGGAGACGGCTGCCGCCGCGATCATAGCGCAGTCTATTTCCTCCAGTCTCACTGTCACTCTGGCCGCCCTGCTGGCGCTGGCCGCCTGCGATAAGCCCCGGCCGCGCGAGGTCCCGCCGGACCCGATGGCCGCCGGACCGGGTCAGGTGGAGGCCCCGCCGGTCCCCACCGAGGGCCTGTCGGCGGGCCTGCCCCGGCGCGCGGAGATGGCTGGGTTCACCCTCGACCGGATCGGCGCGGCGGCCGACCCGCTCAACCGCCGGCCGGCGACGACCACTGCGAGCGCGGCCACGCCGGTCGATGGCTTCGGCTTCGATCCGGTGGCCATGGCCCCGGGCAAGGGCGTTGATGTGCTGGTGGACGGCCGGGCCTATGGGACGCGCTACGGCGCGGCGCGCCAGGACGTTGCGAGCTATTTCAAGACGCCGGCGCTGGCCGCCGTGGGCTTTTCCGCCCTGCTGCCGGCCGAGGCGATGGCGCCCGGGCCGCACACCGTCTCGATCCGGGTGGTCGCCGCCGACGGCAAGGGTTTCTTTGAGTCGCCGCAGATCGCGTTCCAGGCGCAGTAGGTCCGGGCGCGGTAGGTCTGGGCACCTGCGTGCGCCGGCGCATTGAAAACCGCAGGCCCGCTTCCCACCTTGTCAGTCGTCCGGTCGAGCCGTGCCGCTGTGGGCGGCCCGTCCGGAGAGTCGCTTTCGACAAGGACTCCTTTGACGATGAACAGGTCGGTACTTTTCGACAGCCCGTTCCTGCTGGGCTTTGAGCACACGCGCGGGCTGATCGAGCGCGCCGCCAAGGCGGCAGCTGAAAGCTATCCTCCCTACAATGTCGAGGACCTCGGGGATGGCGGCCTGCGCATCACCCTGGCGGTGGCGGGATTTGCCCCCGACCAGCTGGAGGTGACGGTGGAGGACCGCCAGCTGACCATCGCTGGCCGGCGCGGTGAAGGGGCGGCTCAGCCCGAGGATACGTTTTTGCATCGCGGCATCGCCGCGCGCGGGTTCATCCGCAGCTTCGTCCTGGCCGACGGCATGGTGGTGGGCGAGGCGAGCCTTGAGCACGGCCTGCTGCACATCGATCTGGTCCGGCCGCCGCCGGAGCGCCGGGTGCTGAAAGTGCCGATCCGCTCGGCCGGCTGAACCGCCAGGTCGTTCAACGCGTTACAGTTCCAAGGAGGTGGTCTCAATGACGCCTGTTCTCTCGACCGAAGCTTTTGCTGCTCTGGGCGGACCTGATCTGGTCTATGTGCGCCCGGTCAGTGGCGCCGAACTTCTGGCCAGCGTTTCCCCCGAGCAGGTCCAGCCGGGGTATGACCTGAAGCCCAAGCAAATACTTTATGCGGTGCACCGCGCTGACGGCGAGCGGCTGGCGGTTATGGCCGATCGCGCCTCTGCGGTGGCCGCCGCCCTGGCCCATGAACTCGCACCGGTCTCCGTCCACTAGGGATAGAACGCTCAGGCGGCCGACGGGCGGCTGGCCTGCACCGGGTCCTGCACCAGCAACGCGTGAAGGGCGTCGGCCGAGCGGGCCAGGCGCAGCTGGCGGCGCAGGTCGGCCTGGCGCAGAGCCCGCGAGACCCGGGCCAGCGCGCGCAGATGCTCGACGTCCGGAGCGTCCTTCGGGGCAAACAGGGCGAAGATCAGATCGACCGGCTGATCATCGACGGCGTCAAATGCCACGGGCTGGTCCAGCCGGACGAAGACGCCGCGCATCCGGGTCAGCCCGCCAAGCCGGGCGTGGGGGGCCGCGACGCCGTGGCCGACACCGGTTGAGCCCGCATGCTCACGGCTGGTCAGGGCGTCGAGCACATCGCCGGCCTCGAGCCCGAAGGTTCGCGCGGCGATCTCGGCGATCACCGCCAGGGCCTGGCGCTTGTTGGCGGCGCTGACGCGCAAGGCAATCGCGTTGCGATCAAGAAGGTCGCCGATATTCATGGATCTCAACAAACTCGCATTGCCGGCGCGACGTCCTGAACAGATGGTCTCACAGTTTCCGCTGAAGCCTGACCGGGCCTCGCAAGGACCGCTAGATCAGGCCCCTTCAGATCAGGCCCCGTCTGCCTTGGTTCGAGCGGGGTCGATCCAGCCGATGTTGCCGTCGGGCCGGCGATATACCACGGACAATCCGCCATGCGCGGCGTTCCTGAACACGATTGTTTGAGATTCGGTGAGGTCCAGTTCCATCACCGCCATGGAAACGGTCATGGCGCCGATTTTCTTCTCGGTCTCGGCGATCACCAGGGGCTCGGGAAAGGCCCGCCCGTCGCCGTCACCAGGCTGGTCAGCGGCATCGTCGCCGTCATCATCGCCCTCGTCGTTGGAGTCCGGCGCCTGGAGGATGTAATAGGCGGCGGTCTCGGCCTGGCGGGCCAGGGCCTGAGGATGGTGGTCCTTCAGCCGGTTCTTGTAGCGGCGGATGCGCTTCTGCATCCTGGCGATGGCCGCGTCGAAGGCCAGATGCGCATCGCCGCCGAGGCCGTGGGTGGTGAGTTGCTGGCCGGACGCCAGGGTGACGGTGCAATCGACCTTGAAGGCATGGCCCTCGCGGCTGACCACGACGTCGGCGGAGCCGCCCTGGCGGTCGAAATACTTGCCGATGCTGGCGGAAATTTCGTCGGCGACCCGCGCGCGCAGGGCCTCGCCGACGTCGAGGTGTTTGCCGGTGATTTGAACTTGCATGTGACGATCAACGCGCCGGGCCGGGGAAGGTGTCAAGCGATCGGCAGAACGTCCAGGAGTCGCTGCGCCAGGCGCAGGATCAGCCCGGCGGCCAGCACAAGCACGCCGCCGCTGAGGCCCGCCAGGCCATAACCCAGGAGCGCCAGCACCCCGTCGCGCTGCACGAGCGCCAGGGAGAGCACGCTCACCGAAGCCGCCGGCAGGATGTTGCCGAGCGGAATCGGCAGGATCAGCACCAGGGCCAGCACGGTGCAGACCAGGCCGATGGCGCGCTCGCCCAGCGGCCCGAACAGGAACAGCAGGCGCGGCCGCGAGACCGCCTCGACGCGCTCCAGCAGACGCAGCAGCCTGGGAAGACCGTTGCGCAGATCAGCTGTGGCGATGGTCCGCGCCCGCAGGCTGGCCGGCAGCCAGGGCACACGCGACCCGAACATCAGCTGCGGCGCCAGCAGGACCAGCGGGGCCCCGAAGATCGTCGTGCCGCCCGGCGGCAACGGCAGGGTGCAAGCCAGGCCGAAAAGCAGCAGCAGCGCGCCCATGGCCCGCCCGCCGAACCGCTCCATCAGGTCGCCGATCGACACGGCCGGCGCCTCCGCCTGGGAAATCTCGCGCAGGATCGCCGACAGGGGCAGCCGGTGGTGAGACGGGTGGACCATGGCGTCCGATGTGGGGCCGCCGCGCGCGCCGGCCAAGCGAATAACCGCTAGGCCAGTTCCTTGAGCCGGCGCCGGCGCTCCACCGAGGAGGGAATTTTCATCGCCTCGCGGTATTTGGCCACCGTGCGCCGGGCGATATCGACGCCGGCCAGCTTGAGGATGTCGACGATGGCGTCGTCGGACTGGACGCCGGCCTCACCGGTCTCGGCGTCGACCAGCTGGCGGATCTTGTGGCGCACGCTTTCGGCCGAATGCGCCTCGCCGCCCTCCGTCGCCTGGATCGCCGAGGTGAAGAAGAA
>JANXXA010000066.1 GCA_025350885.1 Phenylobacterium sp. | reverse complement strand
CCCGGGTCAGGCGCTTGACCGCCGAGCCCAGGAATTCCGCGCCCACCGCCAGTCCAAGCTCGGTCTCGCCCCTGGCGATCCGCTCAGCCAGCACATTGATCAACTGCTGGGGCGTGTTGCCGCCCATGTGCGAATAGACCGCCCAGGCCGGGGCGGCCCCAATCTCGGCGGCAAGGCTGGCGGGCGGGTTGGAAGAATGCGGCACGGCGCGTCCGCCGCCTGGGGCGTCCACCGTGAACCCGGCCACCGCCAGGGCGTCGAGGCCAGCCAGGCCGGCGGCTCCGATCCCCGCGTCGGCCGCCGCCCGTTCCGCCGCAATCTTCAGCAGGCTGACCGGCGACGGCGAGGCGCCCGGATCGCCGCGATAGGTGAATTGGCCCGCCCCGATGAGCACTGGAGTTGTTCCGACCATGCCGCCTGCATCTCCCCAGCCTTCAAGAGTGCAATCCTAGGGGTCGAATCCCAGGTCTTGAAGGCAATTCGGCGTTGGCGCATTTTTGATCTTGTGGCGCCCATTTTTTGGGCGTCCCTGACGTTTGACATGCGCGGAACGCGCTGCCGCCCGCGAGCCCGCTTGTCGCCCGCCGCTCCACCGTGCTCCGTCCCCGGCGACCGCCCCGGGGGTGGCCGATGATCACGCAAGGCTCATGAAAAAGATCGAAGCCATCATCAAGCCGTTCAAGCTGGACGAGGTGAAGGAAGCCCTTCAGGAGCTCGGCGTCCAGGGCATGACCGTGATCGAAGCCAAGGGCTATGGCCGCCAGAAGGGCCAGACCGAACTTTACCGAGGCGCCGAGTACGTCGTCGACTTCCTGCCCATGATCAAGGTCGAGGTGGTCGTCGACGACGCCCAGTCCGGGCGCGCCATCGAGGCCATCGCCGCCGCCGCGCGGACGGGCCGCATCGGCGACGGCAAGATCTTCGTCTCCGACATCCTCGACGTCATGCGCATCCGGACCGGCGAAACCGGGCCGGACGCCATCTGACTTTCCATCGCAGCAAGACCACACATTCAGGGGAATCAAGCATGGCCACCACCGCCAAAGACATCCTTGCCCAGATCAAGGAGAAGGACGTCAAATACGTCGACGTCCGCTTCACCGACATCCGCGGCAAGATGCAGCACGTCACCTTCGACATCGACCTGGTCGATGACGACTTCCTCAACGACGGCACCATGTTCGACGGCTCGTCCATCGCTGGCTGGAAGGCGATCAACGAGAGCGACATGAAGCTGCGTCCCGACCTGGACTCGGCGATCATCGACCCGTTCTACCAGCAGACCACGATGGCGCTGTTCTGCGACGTGGTGAACCCGGACACCGGCACCCCCTACGACCGCGATCCGCGTTCGATCGCCAAGGCGGCGCTGAACTTCGTCAAGGCGTCAGGCATCGGCGACACCGTCTACTTCGGCCCGGAAGCCGAGTTCTTCATCTTCGACGACGTGCGCTGGTCCACGGCCCCGCACAACACCGGCTATTCGTATGACGCCAGCGAGCTGCCGATCAATACCGACAAGGTCTACGAGGAAGGCAACATGGGCCACCGCCCGGGGCCCAAGGGCGGCTACTTCCCCGTGAACCCGGTGGACAGCGCCCAGGACCTGCGCGGCGAGATGCTGGCGGTCATGGGCGAGCTCGGCATGAAGCCGGAAAAGCACCACCACGAAGTGGCCCCCGCCCAGCACGAACTGGGCCTGAAGTTCGACACCATGATCGTCATGGCCGACCGGCTGCAACTCTATAAGTACGTGATCCAGAACGTCGCCCACGCCTACGGCAAGACGGCGACCTTCATGGCCAAGCCGATGTTCGGCGACAATGGATCGGGGATGCACGTCCACCAGTCAATCTGGGGCAAGGGCCAGCCGCTATTCGCCGGGGACAAGTACGCGGGCCTCAGCCAGATGTGCCTTTGGTACATCGGCGGAATCATCAAGCACGCCAAGGCGATCAACGCCTTCTCCAACTCGACCACCAATTCCTACAAGCGCCTGGTGCCCGGCTATGAAGCCCCGGTGAAACTGGCCTATTCGGCTCGCAATCGCTCGGCCTCGATCCGCATCCCGCACGTGGACTCGCCCAAGGGCAAGCGGCTGGAAGCCCGGTTCCCCGACCCGATGGGCAATCCCTATCTGACCTTCACCGCGCTCTTGATGGCCGGCATCGACGGCATCATCAACCAGATCGATCCGGGCCAGCCCGCCGACAAGAACCTCTACGACCTGCCGCCGCGCGAGCAGAAGAAGATCCCGGAAGTCTGCGGCTCGCTGAAGGAGGCTCTCGAGAACCTCGACAAGGACCGCGGGTTCCTGAAGGCCGGCGGGGTGATGAACGACGACTTCATCGACGCCTATATCGAGCTGAAGATGGAAGAGGTCATGCGCCTTGCTCTGCATCCCCACCCGGTGGAATTCGATATGTATTACAAATGCTAGTGGGCGAAATCTGAGCGTTCGGAAGGGCCGCAGAGCAATCCGCGGCCTTTTTGCCGTCTACGCATCGGCGCGCCAGACGACAGTTGAGCGCGGGCGGCCTACAAGCGAAACCCGATGAGTCCTCGCAATGAAGGCGCCGCGATTTGAAAAGTACGTTTCTGATCTGCGCCGCGGCGCTGTTCGCCTTCGCCGCGGCGGGTCCGTTGGTCGCCCAGCCTTTCGCGGACCCCCAGTCCTATCCCATGCCACCGGCGACGGCCGCGCCGCAGGACGTCGCCTATCCGGGTGGGCCGCTGATCCTGGAGGTGGACGCCACCGACACCGAACGCCGCATCGTCCAGGTTCGCGAGACGCTCCCCGTCGCCGGTCCTGGACCGATCACCCTGCTCTATCCCCAGTGGCTGCCGGGCAACCACGCCCCGCGCGGCCCGCTGGAAAAGCTCGCCGGCCTGACCGTCCGCGCCGGCGGCAAGGTCGTGCCGTGGATGCGCGACCCGGTCGATGTCTTCGCCTTCCACATCAATGTTCCAACCGGCGTCCGGTCCCTGGACATCGCGTTCCAGTACCTGTCACCGACCGCCGGCGACCAGGGGCGGGTGACCATGACGCCGGAGATGCTGAACCTGCAGTGGAACACGCTGGCCCTCTATCCGGCCGGCTATTTCGCCCGGCGCGTCCAAGTGGAAGCCAGCGCCCGGCTGCCCCAGGGCTGGGCCTACGCCACGGCTCTGGAGACCCAGACACCCGCTGCCGGCGTCGCTGGCGGGCTCGTGCGCTTCAAGCCGGTCAGCCTCGATGTCTTGGTGGATTCACCGCTGGTCGCCGGACGCTATGCCCGGATCGTTGATCTCGATCCCGGCGCGAAAATCCCCGTCCGGCTGGACATATTCGCTGATCGGCCGGAACTGCTCGACGCCAACGCCGAACAGCTGGAGCGGCACCGCGAGCTGGTTCGCCAGTCCTACAGGCTGTTCGGCGCCCAGCACTACGACCACTATGATTTCCTGCTGTCGCTCTCCGATCGGATGGGCGGGATCGGACTGGAACACCATCGCTCCAGCGAGGATGGGACTTCGCCGACCTACTTCCTCGACTGGCCGGCGCTGGCCGCGAGCCGCGACCTGCTGCCGCACGAATTCGCCCACTCCTGGAACGGCAAGTTCCGCCGGCCGGCTGACCTCTGGACTCCCAATTTCAACCTGCCGATGCGTGGCTCGCTGCTGTGGGTCTACGAGGGCCAGACCCAATACTGGGGCCAGGTGCTGTCCGCCCGCTCGGGGCTGCTGACCCGGCAGGAAGGGCTCGACGCCCTGGCCGCGACGGCCGCGCTCTACGAGAACCGTACCGGGCGCAGCTGGCGGCCCGTCGAGGACACCACCGACGATCCCGTGGTCAACGCGCGGCGGCCGCAGGCCTGGACGAGCTGGCAGCGCAGCGAGGACTACTATTCCGAAGGCCAGCTGGTCTGGCTCGACGCCGACACCCTGATCCGCAGCCGCTCCGGCGGCAAACGCTCGCTGGACGATTTCGCCAGAGGCTTCTTCGGCATCGAGGACGGCAACGCCTCGGAGCGCCCCTACACCTTCGACGACGTGGTCGCCGCGCTGAACGCGGTCGAGCCCTACGACTGGGCGACTTTCCTCAATGCGCGGATCAACGAGGTGGCGCCGCGGCCGCCGCTCGACGGCCTGGCCCGCGGCGGCTGGCGGCTGGTCTACACCGATGCGCCGACAGCCTATTTCAAATCCGCCGAGGCCGGCCACAAGCTTGTCGATCTGACCTATTCGATCGGCCTGGCGCTGGGCCAGAACACCGATATCGCCGGGGTGCAATGGGACGGTCCGGCCTTCAAGGCCGGGCTGACAGTCGGCGGCAAGCTGATCGCGGTGAACGGCATCGCATATGACGCCGACCGCCTGAAGGAGGCCATCACCGCGGCCAAGGCGGGCGGTCCCCTAAGTCTCCTGGTCAAGACCGGCGACCACTATCGCACCGCCGACATCACCTACAGAGGCGGCCTGCGCTATCCCCGCCTGGAACGCATCGAAGGAACCCCCGACCTGCTGTCGGCCATCTACGCACCGAGGAAATAGGATCATGGCCGCCAGTGAAACCCCTGCCGCACCCGCTCTGTCCAACGATGGCCGCATCGCGCTGTCGATCATCCTCAACGGTCAGCCTTGCGAGGTTGCCGTCGCGCCCAGCGCCACCCTGCTCGACGTGCTGCGCGACGACCTGCGCCTGACCGGCACGAAAAAGGGTTGCGACATGGGTGCGTGCGGGGCCTGTACCGTGCTGGCCGAGGGGCGGCGCATCAAGGCCTGCCTGGCACTGGCCGCGTCCTACGCGGGCCAGGCGATCACCACCATCGAGGGAATCGGCTCCGTTGAGCAGCTGCACCCTCTCCAGGACGCCTTCATCCGCCACGACGCGCTGCAGTGCGGCTACTGCACGCCGGGCCAGATCCTCTCAGCCATCGCCCTGCTCGCTGAGGGCCCCTGCGACCACGCAGCGATCCGCGAGGGGATGAGCGGCAATCTCTGCCGGTGCGGGGCCTATCCCAATATCGTCGCCGCCATCGCCGAGGTCGCCGGGCTGTGAGCGCGCCAGGCTTTGGATATGTCCTGGCCAGCGATGTCGCCGACGCCGTGGCTCAGGGCGCCGGGCCGGGTGCGGCCTTTCTGGCCGGCGGCACGGACCTGATGCAGCTGTGGAAGGCGGGCGCGAAAGCCCCTTCCCGGGTTGTCGACATATCGCGTCTGCCCCTGGCCGAGATCGCCTGCGCCGACGGCCGTCTCGACCTGGGGGCGCTCGCGCGGCTGAGCGACGTGGCCGCCCATCCTGGTGTCGCGCGGGACTATCGGCTGCTCGCCGAGGCGATCGCGGCCACGGCCAGCGGTCAAGTCCGCAACATGGCCACTGTCGGCGGCGCGCTGCTGCAAAGGACGCGCTGCGCCTATTTCCGCACCGAGGGCATGGCCTGCAACAAACGTGCGCCCGGTTCGGGCTGCGGCGCCATGGCGGGCGAGAGCCGGCAGGCCGCCCTGTTCGGCGCCAGCTCGGCCTGTGTAGCAACCCATCCGTCCGACTTGGCCGTGGCGCTGGCGGCGCTGGAGGCGGAGGTGGAAATCCTGGGGCCGGCCGGATCCAGGCGCATGCCCCTGACCGATCTCTACCAGCTGCCGGGCGTCGAGCCGGAGCACGACACGATCCTGGCGCCGGGCGAACTGATCACTAGCGTGACGGTCCGGGACGCCGCCCGCCTGGCGCAGCGTTCGACCTATCTGAAGGTCCGCGACCGGGCGTCCTTTGAGTTCGCGGTGGTCTCGGTGGCTGCGGCCCTGCGGCTTGAGGACGGCGTGATCGTCGAGGCGCGGCTGGCGGCCGGTGGCGTGGCCCCCCGGCCCTGGAGGCTTGGCCCCAGCGCCGCGGCGCTGATCGGCCGAGCGCCGGGCGCCGCGACCTTCGCCATCGCCGCGGAGCTGGCCGTCGCGGGCGCTCAGCCGCTCGCCGACAACGGCTTCAAGATCGAACTGTTGCGCCGCTCAGTCATCCGCGCGCTGGAAACCGTCGGAGGCGCCTCTTGAGCGACAACCCTACCTTGCGCTGGGATGCGGCTCTCAAGGTCACGGGCCAGGCGATGTTTCCCGCCGAGGCGCCAGCCGACGGGCTGCTGCACGCCGTCCTGGTCGAGGCTCCGATCTGCCGTGGGCGGGTCAGGTCGCTGGACGACGCCGCAGCGCGCCTCACACCGGGTTTCGCCGACTTCGTTTCCTATCCGCAGGCGCAGGCGCTCGCGGCCTTTGGCCCCACCCGCCTGATCCGCGAGCCGGCAATCCATTTCCCCGGCCAGCCGATCGCCCTGGTCGCCGCCGAGAGCCTGCATGCCGCCCGCGCGGCCGCCCGCGCCGTGCGTGTGGACTATGACGCCGAACTAGCCGTCACCGCGCTCGACCAGGGCCTGGACCAGGCGTTCGCGCCGCCGATGGTCGGACGCTACCCCGCCGAGACCGCGCGCGGCGATCTCGCCGCCGGCCTCGATGCGGCGCACTTGGTGGTCCGTCAGCGCTATGCGACTGCGGTCAACAATCACCATCCGATGGAGCCCCATGCCGTCGTCTGCTGGTGGGACGGCGACCGGCCCACGGTCCACACCAGCACACAGGCGGTGTTCGGAACCCGTGCGGCCATCGCCCACGCCTTCGGCCTGCCGGCCGACGACATTCGCGTGGTCTGCCGTTTTCTGGGCGGAGGCTTCGGTTGCAAGGGCCAGCTCTGGTGGCCGTGGATGCTACTGGCGATGCTGGCGGCCCGGCGTACGGGCCGGCCGGTGCGGCTCGAACTGACCCGCGCCCAGCTGTTCACCCTGGCCGGTCGCCGCCAGGAGACGCGCCAGGACCTCGCCGTCGGCTTTGCCGCCGACGGCGTGCTCACGGCGATCGACCATCAGGTGCTGGCGCAGACCGCCACCCACGGCAACTATTCCGACACTACTGCGGGGGTGTCGCGCTGGCTCTACGCCTGCCCCAACGTGACCACCGCCCACCGGTTGGTGCGCACCAACGAACCGCAGCCGATCCCCATGCGGGCCCCGGGCTCCGCGCCCGGGACCTTCGCGCTGGAATCGGCGCTGGATGAAGCGGCATCCGCGTTGGGGATCGACCCGGTGGAGCTTCGGGTCCGAAATTTCG
>JANXXA010000099.1 GCA_025350885.1 Phenylobacterium sp. | reverse complement strand
TGCTGGACACCGCCGTGCGCCAGCCCTGGGCGTCGGCTTCGCCCGCCCAGCCGGCCAGGTCGGCGCAATGGATCTGGTCGAAGGGCATGGGCAGGCGGACCGGATCGATGGTCACCTGCACCAGCTTGCCGTCCTCGCGCGCCCGGTTGGCCTCCGACATCACCCACTCCGAGCGGATGGCGTCAGTCGACCAGATCACCAGCGTCGCCTTGGCCAGGCTCAGCTGCTCCTCGATCACCTGGCTGTAGGTGCGGTGCGCCGGCAGGTCGCCGTCGATCCAGACGCTGTAGCCCAGACCCCGCAGCGCTGAAGCGGCGGCCTGGGCCTGCGGCGCCGTGGCTCGGGCGTAGGAGATAAAAACGTCGGCCATCGGCTTGGCGACCCACCTCCGTCGCAGCCCAAATCGTAGCGAAACCTGACCTATCGGGGCAAGGGAAAGCTCGCGGCTGCGGGCTCAGGCGCTGGCGGCCGGCTCGCCCGGGGCCGCCACCAGCCGCGCCAGGCTGACAGCCGCGCGCAATTCCCAACCCCTGGCGCTCATGCCTCGGGCCAGAGCGATGGCGTCCTGGAAATCTGTGCGGGCGGCAGTGACCTCGCCCGCGGCGGCCCGCAGCTCGCCGCGGATCCGAAGGCTTTCAGGCCGGTGGATGCGCTCTTGGGGATTGGCGGTTAGCGCCTCTTCGAGGGTCGCCTGGGCGTCGGCCGTCGCGCCGCACAGACTTTGCACCTCGGCCAGAAGGTTCAGTTGGAGACCCAGGCCGACGCGGGCGCCCGAGCTGATCTGATCCGAAATCGCCTGGCGCATCAGCGCGGCCTGTTCGCTGGCCGACCCCTTCTGCGCCAGCGCCCAACTCAGCGGACCACGGCCCAGATTGGCGATGTAGGTGAAGCCATGCTCGTCGCAGAGGGCCTGCAGGCGAGTTTCGGCGGCCTCGGCGCGGGCTGTGTCGCGGTCGAGGGCGTAGACGTTGCCCTGGAAATGCAGCGCCATTGCCAGGTCGTAGGGATTGTTGCTCTCCACGGCCAGGTCCAGCGCGCGGGCTATGCGGGCGTGCGCCGTGTCGGATCGGCCCAGTATCCAGGCGCCCAGGCTCGCGACGCCGATGGCGACGATGTGGTTGCCCGTCGCATGCTGGTGTGCCGCCGGTCGGGGCTCGAGGCTGTCGATCAGCGGACTGAGCTTGGCGAAATGCGTCTCAACGCCAGCCAGGTCGCCGGTGTAGAACCGCGTCTGCATCTGGGCGTTGTGCGCGAACAGCAGGCGGGCGGGGTTGTCACCCTCGGCGTGGGTCAGATCGAGGATGTGGTCGGCGAGCGCCGCCGCGCCGGCATAGTCCCCGGTGGTGACCACCGCGCGCCACACCCGGGCTTCCTCGCGGATCAGGTCCGAGAGACTTCCGGACTTTTCGGCGAGCGCGCGGGACCGAGCAGCGGCCTCGACCGCTGCGGGGGCCGCATAGCCGACGGTCAGTTGCAGGACGCGATTGAGCGCGCTGCACAGATCCAGCTCCCGGGCGTCGTGCGCTGGGCTGTCGGGCAGGGTGGCGAGCGTCGCCAGGCCCTGGCGGTAGGCGGCCTCGGCTTCCTTGAAGGCCCGCCGCGCATAGGCCGTGTCGCCGGCGATCTTCCAGGCCGCGGCCGCCGGTTCGGCCTGGCCGGCCTGGGTCCAGTGGCGCGCCAGGACCTCGGGTTGCGTCTCCACCAGGACCGCGAACCGTTCGGTGATGGTCTGAGCCACGCGGGCGTGCAGCGCCTGCCGCCTCGATTTGAGCAGGGCCTCATAGGCGGTGTCCTGAATCAACGCGTGTTTGAATTGGTAGCTCGCCTGGGGCGGTGCGCCGCGGGCAAAGATCAGCTCTGCGTCGGCGAGCCGGGCGAGACCCGCCTGCAGCTCGGCCGGCGGCATCTGGGCCACCGCTTCCAGCAGGTCGTAGGTGAACTCGCGGCCGATCACCGAGGCCACCTGCGCCACCTCCTTGGCCGGCCCCAGCCGGTCGAGGCGCGCGGCCAGCGAATCCAGCAGGGTCGCGGGGATTTCACGGGCGGAATTGTGGGCCGCGCCGTCCAGCATCAGCCGGGTCAACTCCTCGGCGAACAGCGGCACGCCGTCGGTGCGCTTGATGACGGCCTCGATCACCTCCCTGGCCAATCCGGCCTGCAGCATGACGCCGGCCACCAGCTCTCGGGTCTGGCTGTTGTTCAGGCGGTTGAGGGTGATCTGGACATGATGCTCGCGCGCCAGCCAGGCCGGGCGGAACTCCGGGCGCGCGGTCAGCAACAGCATCAAGTGCGCGGTGGCGCCCTGTTCGACGAGGGTCTGCACCAGCTCCAGGGTCGAGGGGTCAACCCACTGCATATCCTCCATCAAAATCACCAACGGCTGGGTGCGGGTGGCGCTGAACACCCAGCCGATCAATGCGGCCAGCAGCCGGACGCGGCGCTGATCGGGAGCCAGGTTGAGGGGCGGGTAGGTCGGTGGGAGCGGCAGGCCCAGCATTTCGGCGATCAGTGGAACCGCCTCCTCCAGCTTCAGGTCAGTCGGCGCCAGCGCCAATTCCAGGCTGGCGATCCGCGTCGCGGCATCCTCATCGCCGCGCCAACCCAGGCCCTGGTTGACCATCTGGGCGACAGCGTGGAACGGCGTGTTGGCGAACAGCGGCGCGCCCGAGCACTCGATCCACAGATGCGGTTCGGCCTGGATGCGCGCGCGAAATTCCTCCATGGCTCGGGTCTTGCCGATTCCCGGCTCGCCGGTGGCCAGGACCATCTGGCCCTCGCCATCCTGCACCCGCCGCCAGCGGCTGAGGAACAGGTGGATCTCGTCGTCGCGCCCGACGAAGGGGGTCGGCTCGCGCGGCGCAAAGCCACGGGTGCGTCCGCTGGCCAGGCCGGCGCGCACCACGCGATAGAGCCGGGTCGCATCCTCTGCGCCATCCAGAACCCGCGCGCCCAGATCCTCAACCGCGAACAGACCCGACACCAACTCATGTACGGCGTCGGTCATGACCACGGCATTGGGCGCCGCGGCGGCCTCGACCAGGGCGGCAATCCGCGGGGGTTGCCCGAACATCTCGGCCCTGCCGGCGCCTCCGCCGCCAGGGGCCACCAC
The DNA here is from genome assembly GCA_025350885.1 of Phenylobacterium sp. Lineage (GTDB taxonomy): Bacteria > Pseudomonadota > Alphaproteobacteria > Caulobacterales > Caulobacteraceae > Phenylobacterium. The sequence continues at coordinate 530 of JANXXA010000099.1, read as the reverse complement.
GACGGTGCCGGCGTGGATCCCAATGCGGACCGAGAGCGCCGAGCCGCCGGTCGGCGCGGACGCTGCACCAAGCCCGGACACGACCTCGACGATGGCCAGTCCGGCGCGGACCGCGCGTTCGGCGGCGTCCTCCTGGGCCTGAGGATAGCCGAAATAGACCATCAGGCCGTCGCCGGCGCGGGCGACGTGGCCGCCCAGTCCAGTCGCCGCCGCCGCCGCCGCGTGCTGATATCGCGTGGCGACGGCCTGCCACTCTTCCGGATCAAGGTCGGCTGAGAGCCCGGTCGCGTTGGCCAGGTGGCAGGACAGGAAGATCAGGTGACGCCGCTCGCTCTCGGTTGCGATCACCGGTCGCGATGGCGCCGCGGGTCCGCCGATCAGCTCGGCGATGCTGGACACCGCCGTGCGCCAGCCCTGGGCGTCGGCTTCGCCCGCCCAGCCGGCCAGGTCGGCGCAATGGATCTGGTCGAAGGGCATGGGCAGGCGGACCGGATCGATGGTCACCTGCACCAGCTTGCCGTCCTCGCGCG
>JANXXA010000088.1 GCA_025350885.1 Phenylobacterium sp. | reverse complement strand
GCTTCGGTCCATCTCGGGCGCCCAGGCGGGTCACTGATACCCCGACGATTTGCAGAGGTTGCCAATTGGTAAGGTCGGCGAGGATACAGGCGGCGTTTGCAAGCCGGCGCGGGTCGGTCGGAGTGCAAGAGCTACGGGTCGGGCTAGCCGGGCTTGCCGCGATGAGCCCGCACGTTCTGACACTTCCAGGCCAGCATGGGCATGGCCGCGATGCGGACCTGGACTTCCGGGGCGACGTCGAGCCCGCCGGGGTCGATCTCACCGCGATCGAGAATCCCGTCGAGGAACGCCGCCTCCGCCGCGTTGAGCTCAAAGAGCGGCGCGAGCCGCGCCCGACACTCTGCGACGGTTTGAGCGATCCAGGCCTCTGGACCACCCGAGGCGACGAAGCGGTCCTGGGGCAGGCAGATGGCGAGCTTCTGGCGTAATTCGCGCGGATCGCCGCCGATGGCGTCCACGGACGCCAGCCGCCAGTCGCGCCGCCCGGCGGCGCCGTAGGCGAGCACCGCCGCTTTGATCTTCGCCCAGTCCAACCCGTCGATGTCGAGGATCCGGCGAGCGTCGAAGAGATCTCGCGCGGCGTTCCGGTCGATCAGGGCGACGAGTTTGCCGGCCACCACTTCGTGCAGGTCCAGAACCGCAACGCCTGAGGCGCGGACGCCGCCCAGATCGACGGAGTCCATCTTGACTGCGCCGAAGAGCGGCTGGCGGGACATGTAGTTGATGTCCACCTCGAGCGAGCCGCCGCCGCCCATGGCCGTGGCGAACCGGCCGATCCATTTGCCCCCGGCATGGTCGTCGGGCTGACGCCGGATGGAGTAGCCCTGGGCGGTCAGAAGCCGGTTCAGGGCAGCGTCGACCTCGGGCCGATCGGCCTCCATGTCGGCGCGGTCCAACGCGCCGACATAGTTGAGGTCGATATCGACCGACAGCCGGTCCAGCGCCAGGTGGAAGACGTTCAGCGCCGTGCCGCCCTTGAGGACCAGACGGTTCGCAAGGATGGGGTCTCGGGCGACCTCCTGCAGCACGTCGAGAAGCCGCAAGACCTTCTCCAACGTCCCGGCCTGCAGGCCGGTCTCGTTGGCCAGGCGCTGGAGGGTCTGGGCGGACGGCGCGCTCACGCCAAGCCTTCAAACCTGGCGTCGATGACCGCCTCGGGAAGGATCACCCGCCACCTGGACGCCAGGCGGCCGGCACCAGGAGCGGCGCCCAGGGCGTAGCGGTTCTGCTTCGGCGCCAGGGCCTCCAGGCGATCCAGGGCGCCCGCAGGAGCCCCCAGTTGCTCTTGGCGGCGTTCCAGCCACCAGCCGGCCGCGCCGGCCGCCGTGGCGTTCCCCAGCGCTGCGAGGCGGTCGATCAACCGATCTGGATCGAGCCGGCCGACCAGGTCGAGCGAGCTGATCAGTTCGTCGGCCCCGCCAGCGAGATCCGGGCGATCAAAGAGGTCCGCGATGGTGCATTCGAGGGCGGTCGCCCGAACCGGTTGGCCGAGGCGGTCGACTGTCGTGAGGTCGGCGTCGCCGTAGGGCGCCGGGGCCTTGATGAACCGGCAGGTGAACCCGTTGGCGGCCAGCACGCCGGGCTGCCCCGGCGCCACCACCTGAAGGTCGAAGCTCTCCGAATAGGCATAGCCCTGGAGTTCAAGCGCGGAGTGGTAGGCGATCACGCCGCCGGGCCGCAGCCGCGAGCCGGCGAGAAAAAGGACGACCGACCAGGTTTCGGCGTTGGCATGCTTGGGGACAGAGGCGAACACGCCGCGTGCGACGCGGCGGATGTTGCCTGCCTTCAGGTGTTGGGCCAGCATGCTGCTTACCACCTTGTCGGCCGGCGCGCGGCCGATCGCGCGCGCGTATTCGGCGCGGTCAAAGACCGGGACGTCGCTGAAGAATGGTGCGGAGCGCTGCCGTGGCATTTGGGGCTTCTAGTTTGTCAAACATGAAGAACGGCATATATAACCTGTAACTTTCTTCCGCTAGGGAAAACTAGACGGTCTCCGCGCCGTCCTGCAGCCAGAACCGGACCAAGAGGCCCCCGAAAGCGCGCTCGGCGTCGGCCCGGCTCCCGCCAGCTTGGAGCAGAAGGGTGACATTGACCTCCTTCTTGCCCTTGGCCTCGACCCGGAAAAGCGGCCGGCCACTTGGCGACGAGACAACCTCGGCCGGGGCCTTGCCTGACTTCTTGGGGGATCCTGACTTCTTGGGGGCGTCGGCCGCCGCCGCGAGGCGGCGAATGACGTCCTGTGGCTTCAGAGGAGTCCCCTCCCCTTTTTGGTTGGCGATGACGCCCGCTTCGGCCAGAACCCGGCGCGCGCGATCGTCCGGCTTGAGCAGCGGCTTCAGCTGCGTGACGTGCTTGATCTTCAGCTCGTGCGGATCAGCGAACGCAGCCACGAGGTCGCCGGGCAACCGAGCCAGGTCGAGGTAGCGACTGAGCCAAGCCTCCGACACGTTGAGGCGCCCAGCCATGTCCTTCTGGAGGCCGCCGTAGTGGCGACCGAGGGCTTTCAGGTAGTCGCGCGCACGCTCAATGTCGCTGCCGCCAAGCAGCCGC
>JANXXA010000060.1 GCA_025350885.1 Phenylobacterium sp. | reverse complement strand
CCACGATCAGGACGGCGGGCTCGGGCGCGCGGGGCGCCGGGGGCCGAATCACGGTCTCGGGAGCCGTTTCGTGCAGGCGGCGGTAGGCGTCCACCACCTGGCGGAACCGTGCGTCGGCGCCGCCGGCGCGGTCAGGATGGGCGCGCTTGGCCGCCTCGCGGAAGGCCCGGCGCAGGTCGCCGGAGCTGGCCCGCGCGCCGACGCCCAGCACCTGGCGCGCGGCCTTCAGGCTGATCGGGGGTTCGGACGCCATCTGCCGGACAGGTTCGGCCAAGCTGGGTCAACGTGGGGTTAAGCGCATCTGCCGGCGTGCCCGGCTTGACAGTCAGCACAGGTGCGGGAGGCTAGGCTGATGGTGAAGCTCGCCCTGCTCCTGATGGCCCTGGCCGCGACCTCGGCCCTCGCGGAGGCGCCCTACAAGGCGCCGCGAAATGGCTACGGCGCGCCCGATCTGCAGGGTGTCTGGACCAACGGCTCGATCACGCGGCTGCAGCGACCCAAGGAGTTCGAGGCCCTGACGCCAAGCCCCTACGCGGCAGCCGCCTACGAGAAGGCCTCCCGCGAGCGCTATGAGAAGGGCGTCGGGCCGACCCGTCCGGACGCGCCGGCCCCGCAGGCGGGCCCCGTGCAGGACGAGTCCCCCCAATGGTCGGAGCGGCCACCGGGCCTGGCGCGAGTCCGCGGAGAAATCCGCACCTCCTGGATCGTCGAGCCAAAGGATGGGCGGCTGCCCTTCACCGCAGCCTCGCGCGCCGCGTCCGAGAAGGCGCTGAAGGACGAAGATGTGTTCAACGATCCGGAGACGCGGCCCTTTGACGAGCGATGCCTGCTGGGTGGCGGCGGCGGCGTGGCGGCCCCGATCATCAACCGCGACCTGACGCGGATTGTCCAGACACGCGACCGCCTGGTGGTCGTCGGGGAACAGAACCACGAGGCGCGGATCGTCCGCATCGGCGACAGGCATCCGCCCGCCGCAGTGACGTCCTGGATGGGCGATTCCATCGGCTGGTGGGAGGGTGAAACTCTGGTGATCGAGACGGTGGGCTTCAGCCCCTCTGACCGCTGGCGGTGGAACGCGGGCGACTGGATCCCAATCTCGACGGCCGCAAAAATCACCGAGCGTCTTACGAAGGTCGGCCCCGGCGAACTTCTCTACCAGTTCACCGTCGACGACCCAGCGAACTATACCCAGGCTTGGCGTGGCGAAATTCCGCTGCAGGCTTCCAGGCAGCCGATCTTCGAGTTTGCCTGCCACGAGGGCAACTATGCGCTCACCAACATCCTGCGCGGCGGCCGCATCGCCGATCAGGGGAAGGCAGCCCAGGCGGTCGGGCCATAGCCGAGCCCCCGGCCCCCGCGCTATACCGTCTGCGATGACCGACAGGATCCCCATTCCGCCGTCGCCCACCGAGGACGACTACGTGCGCCAGGTGGCTCAGGCCGGCGCCTTGCCGCTGCTCAGCGAGGCCGACCCGTTCGCCCTGTTCAACGAATGGCTGCGCGAGGCGGTGGCCAAGGAGCCCAACGACGCCAATGCGATGTCGCTGGCGACGGCGGATGCGGACGGTTTGCCGGACGTGCGGATGGTGCTGCTGAAGGACGCCGACCCGCGCGGGTTTGCGTTTTATTCCAACGTCGGCAGCGCCAAGGGCCGCGAACTGACGGCCAACCCCAAGGCCGCGCTGCTGTTCCACTGGAAGTCTTTGCGCCGCCAGGTGCGGGTGCGCGGAGCGGTGACGCCGGTGTCGGATGCCGATGCCGACGCCTATTGGGCCACGCGGGCGCGCTCCGCCCAGCTCGGCGCCTGGGCCTCGCAGCAGTCGCAGCCCTTGCCCGACCGCCTGGCCTTCGAGAAAAAGATCGCCGAGTTCGGCCTGAAGTTCGGCCTGGGCAAGGTCTCGCGCCCGCCGCACTGGTCGGGCTGGCGGGTGGCGCCGCAGTCGATCGAGTTCTGGCGCGACCGGCCCTTCCGCCTGCACGAGCGGCTGGTGTTCAGCCGGGCCGGCGAGGGCTGGAGCACGGAGCGACTGTTTCCTTGAGCGCCCCTTCTTTGGTTGGCGGTCAGGAAGGCGAAATCACCGCCTGGCTCGCAACGCAGGCCGAACGGTCCATCGACACAGCCTGCGCGCACGTCTTCCTGGCCGGCGACGTGGCCTGGAAGCTGAAGCGCAACGTCGATCTGGGCTATGCTGACTTCTCCACCGTGGCGCGGCGCCGGTGGGCGCTGGACCGCGAGCTTGAGTTCAACCGGGAGACGGCACCCGACATCTACCGCAGGGTCAGGACCATCACCCGCGAGGCCGGCGGCGGGCTGGCCTGGGACGGATCGGGAGAGGTCGTCGACTACGCACTGGAGATGCGCCGCTTCGACGACGGGGCGGTGCTGTCGGCGAACCCGGCGGCGCTGACCGGCGAGATGGCCGAGGCGCTGGGCCGCACCATCGCCGGCTTTCACGCGCGCGCGCCGCTGCGACCGCAGGGCGGATGGCGCGCCCTGGAGTTCACCGTCGGCTCCAACGCCCACCTGCTGCGCGACCTGAAGGATCGGCTGGATCATCGCCGCGTCGAGCTGATGGTCGATCTGACGGCGGCCGAACTGGCGCGCCAGCGGCCCTTGCTGGAGGCGCGCCGGGAGGCAGGGTTCGCCAGGCGCTGCCATGGCGACCTGCACCTGGCCAATATCCTGGTGGAGAACGGCGCGCCGGTGCTGTTCGACTGCATCGAGTTCAGCGACATCCTGAGCGACCTGGATGTGCAGTACGACGTGGCCTTCCTGCTGATGGATCTGGATTTCCGTGGCCGCCGCGACGCGGCCGCGCGGGTGCTGTCGGCCTGGCTGGACCAGGCGGGGCGGGACTTTCCGGCGGCGATCTGGGAGGGCCTGGCGGCCTTGCCGCTGATGCTGGCGGTGCGCGCAGGGGTCCGCGCCCACGTCTCAGCGCACTCTGGCGATGCGGCCCTGGCGCGGGCCTATGTCGAGGCGGCCATCGCCCACCTCGCGCCCGCGGCGCCGGTGCTGGCTGCGGTGGGCGGCCTGTCGGGGACCGGCAAGTCGAGCTTCGCCCGCGCCATCGCGCCAGGGCTGGGGCCGTCGCCGGGGGCAGTGGTCCTGCGCACCGACGAAATCCGCAAGCGGCTGATGAACGTGGCGCCCGCCCAGCGGCTGCCGGACAGCGCCTACGCCGGCGACCTCTACGGCCGCGCCTACGACGCCCTGATCGAGACTGCCCGGACCCTGCTGACGGCTGGCCGCGGCGTGGTGCTGGACGCCACCTTCATCGACCCCGCCCTGCGCGCCCGCGCCGAGCGGCTGGCCAGCGACTGTGGCGTCCCGTTCAAGGGCGTCTGGCTGGAGGCCCCGCTGGAGACGCTGAAAGCCCGCGTCGCGGCCCGCGTCGGCGACGCCTCCGACGCCACGGTCGAGACGCTGGACGACCAGCTGGCCCGGCTGAGCGGCGAACCCGCCTGGCCGCACGTGGATGCATCCGGTTCCGTGGAGGCGGCGGCGCGAGCGTGGGTGGCCGGCTGAGCGCCGTCCCTCCGCGTGAAAACCCCGGGCAAAGAACTCAGGTTAATTTGTCAGTTACGCTCCCAAACACTGTCATCAAGTCAGTTGAGCAGGTGTAGGTTGAGGTCTGAGGATGGCGTTGGCGAGGACGACGATTTTCCTGGCGATGGCGTTGAGGACGAGGCGTTTGGGTTTACCGGCGGCGATGAGGCGTTGGGCGAAGATTTTGAA
>JANXXA010000026.1 GCA_025350885.1 Phenylobacterium sp. | reverse complement strand
GGTGGCCGGATCGACATCCACCGCCGCACAGCGGACGATGGGCTTGAACACCTGCACCGCCGCCCAGCCGGCCATCATCGCCTTGCCGGTCCAGTCGTTCTCGACCCAGGCCGGCCAGCCTTCCACGTAGAGGTTGGCGCGGAAGCGCAGAGGGTCGAGTTCGACGCCCATCTTTTGGCCAAGGTCGCGGAGGCTGGCCAGGTTGATGATCGAGATCTGGCCGAGCGGGTGATCGGTGAAGCGGTACTCGCCCGGCGCCTCGATCACCTTCAACGGCCCGCGCGCGTCGTCGCCCAGAAGCCCTGTCAGCCAGGCGGCCAAGGCATCACGACCGGCGGCGTCGGTCAGGCGCGCGGCGATCTCCGGCGCGCCGGGCGCGGTGGCGTGCAGGACCCCGGTGTCGGGGTCGAAGCGGGTGCGCGCCGCGGCGACCCGTTCGATCCGCGCCAGCACCGTGAACCGATGCTTCGGGACAAAGGCCGGGGCCGCGGCATCGAACCCTGAGGGGCCGTTCTCCACCGCCCACCGGCGGTCGTGCGGAAAGCCTTCGCCGGGCGCGAGCCGGACGCGGTCAATGGGCTCGGGCGTGAACCCCTTGATCGGATGTCGAAAGATGGCCGCGACGTGACCGCTCATCCGCAGCCCCTTGCCGCAACACGGTGTCCGCCACAAGTGGAACAGACCGCGGCGCGCTGAGTTTGACTGCGCGTGACCTTGGGGAGTCGACAGTTGGCGGGGCGCGAGGCCAGAAACAATGCGACCGCAGGGCGGGCAGCCCGCGCGCTGCTGGTCGTGGCCCCCTGGGCGGGGCTCGCCGCCATGACCGCACTGTGGTCGCGGGCGCGCGCGCACCAGGCCGAACCCGCCGCCTCGCCCTCAGCGGAAGCTCTCGCCTTGGCCGAACCTGGCCGAGGGCGCGCGGCGGCGGCGCCGGCGGCGATTCCCGCGCGCGGCTGGCGCGACATCGCCTGGCGCGCGTTGCAAGAGGTGGGGCGCGACAAACTGCCGGCGGTGGCGGGCGGGATCACCTTCTACAGTCTGCTGGCGATCTTTCCGGCGATCGGAGCGTTCGTCTCGCTCTATGGCCTGTTCGGCGACGTCAACGCGGTGAGCCGGCATCTGAACGAGCTGGCGGTTTTCCTGCCGGGCCAGGTGCTGTCCCTGCTTGGCGAACAGATGGTGCGCCTGACGATCCAAAAGCCCGCGAGCCTGTCGCTGGCCTTCGTCGTGAGCCTGTTGGTCTCCGTCTGGAGCGCCAACGCCGGCATGCAGGCGCTGATCGACGGTCTGAACATCGCCTATGGCGAGACCGAGAAGCGCCGGTTCCTGGCGCTGCGTGGCCTGAGCCTTGGGTTCACCTTCGCGGCGATCGTGTTCCTGACCCTGGTGACCGGCATCCTGGTGGCCTTGCCGCTGGTGATCGGCGCGCTGGGCCTGTGGAACTGGTGGGTGGTCCCCGCGCGGTGGCTGGCGGTGCTCGGCCTGGCGACCGTGGCGTTCGCGGTGGTCTATCGGTTTGGCCCCTCTCGCCAGCGGGCGCGCTGGCGCTGGGTGCGCTGGGGGGCGACGGCGGCCGCCCTGGCCTGGCTGGGAGGCTCGCTCGGCTACAGCTGGTTCCTCAACCACGTCGCTCACTATGACGCGACCTATGGCTCTCTAGGCGCGGTCGTCGGATTCATGATGTGGATCTGGGTCTCGGCGATGGTGGTGCTGATCGGCGCGGAGCTGAACGCCGAGATCGAGCACCAGACGGTTCTGGACTCCACAACCGGTCCACCAAAGCCCATGGGCCAGCGCGGCGCCGTCATGGCCGACACCGTGGGGCTGGCCTTCCAGGGTCTGCACGGGCTCTGGGCCGGCGCCTCCCAAAAGCTCCGACGGGGCCCGTCGGCCTAGAAGAACAACGTCGCGCCCACCGCAAGGCCGGGCCGGCTCGGCCTGGCCGCGGATCGGGGGCCGGGGAATGAGCCAGTCCAGGTGGCATGCAGTTCACAGTTGCGGAACTGACGCGAGACGCCAGCCTGAACGTCGAAGCGTTCGCGACGGCCCTGGCGCCAAAGTGGTCCGCTGAGCGGGGCGAGCACACCCACATGGCCGAACAGCCGCCAGTCGGCGTTCAGCCGGATAGCGTCGTTCACATCGAGGTAGAGGGTCTGCGAGCCCTTGATGAAATAGTTGGGCGAATAGGCGATGTGGGCGCTGAACTGGTCCTTCGAAACGCCCAGGTGGAGCTCCGTATAGTGGAACGAGAGCGCGCGGCCGGCGTAGATCGACAACCGGTCGTCACTGATGCCGACATCCCACGACTGGCCGGCGCCCCAGGTCGCCGCGTAGCCGATATAGGCGACCCGGCTGAGCGCCTTGAGGCCGGAGTTTTCCGTGCTCTGGGCGACGGCCGACCCGCCGAGATAGATTCCGCTGGGATGGTCGTAGGCGAGGTTCAGGCTCACCGCCGGCCGGCCGTCGGTCAGCGAGAGGCCGCGCAGGCGATAGTCGGACTCCAGGGACGCGCTGGCCTTGATCTGGCTGGCGGCGGGATGAGCGATGCCGAGCAGGAGGGCCAGCGCCAAGCCGAGCGGGCGCCCCCTTGCCGCCGCCACCTCAGGGTCTGGCCAGCGATGATACCCGGGCAGGCTGGGCGCAGGTGCAGCCATCGCAGTGTCCAGAGGCTCCCAGCAGCGTGGCGCAGGCGTCGATGGCGCGGCCGCCCGCACGCGCCGTCACCAGTGCGCCTGAACTCTGCACGCGCGGGTTGCGTTGGCGCAAGAGCGCGAACAGGCCGCTGACCTGGGCCGCCGCATAGGAACTGCCACTCACCAGCGCCCAACGGCCGCCGGGCTCGGTGGTCGGAATGTCGCGGCCGGGCGCCAGGAACGCGCCTGCGAGACCGCCGTCGCGCGGATCGTCGGTGACGGCGACGACGCCGCCATGGGAGGCGGGAAAGCCGCCGTCGGCCCGCTCGGGATCCACCGCGCCGACCACGACGATGCGCCGGGCCATGGCGACATCCAGCAGCCGGCCCAGCAACAGGTCCGGCGGGCCGCTGAGGCTGAGGTTGATCACCTGCGCCCGATGTTCAATGGCGAAGGTCAAGGCGCGCGCCAGGCTCAAGGTGTCGCAGACGGTGGCGGCCGAGCCCGTCGGCTGCCAGCAGGCCCGCAACGGCATCAGGCGGGCCTCGGGCGCGACGCCGACCATGCCCACCCCGTTCTCCGCCGCGGCGATGATCCCGGCGACTCCGGTTCCGTGCTGTTCCGGCGCGCCGGGCCGATCCGGCATGAAGTTCTCGCCGCCGGCGAAGCGGCCGACCAGATCGGGATGAGTGCGATCAATCATGCTGTCGATCACCGCGACCCGCACATTGCGACCGGTGGCCAGTTCGTGCAGGTCGGCCAGTCGCCAGTCCCGCGCGGCGGGCTGCAGGCGAAACAGCGGGTCGCTCGGCGTCACGGCAGCCTGTCCCCGGTAGGTATGCATCGCTTCCGACCAGGCGACACTGGGGTCGCGGGCGAGGTCGTCGGCGACCTTTGCGGGCGTCTGGCCGGCCGGCACGGCCATGACGTAGCAATCCACGCCGACCAGCGACATCGGCCAGCCGGTGATCAGGCTGAGACCGTGCTCGCGGGCCAGCCGCTCGGCGATGCGGCGGCGCGCGGCCAGACCTGCGCCGTCGGAATAGGCGCCGCCATAGCCTGCGCCATCATGCAGGTGCGCTGGGGCAAGTCGCAGGAGCACCAGCACCTGTTGACCGGGCTCGGCCGCGCCGGCCACCACGGT
>JANXXA010000582.1 GCA_025350885.1 Phenylobacterium sp. | reverse complement strand
CGCGGAACACCTACATCTACCCGCCCGGCCCCTCGATGCGGATCGTCTCGGACATCTTCGCCTATACGAGCCGGGAGATGCCGCGCTTCAACTCGATCTCGATCAGCGGCTATCACATGCAGGAAGCCGGTGCGACGCTCGACCTGGAGCTCGCCTACACGCTGGCCGATGGGGTGGAATATGTCCGCGCCGGAGTCGCCGCCGGGTTGCCGGTCGACAGCTTCGCGCCCCGCCTGTCGTTCTTCTGGAACGCCGGGATGAACACCTTCATGGAGATCGCCAAGCAGCGCGCCGCGCGCCTGCTCTGGGCGCGGCTGATCAAGGCCGAATTCAATCCCAGGGACGCCCGCAGCCTCAACCTGCGCGCCCACACCCAGACCTCCGGCTGGAGCCTGGCGGCGCACGACGTGTTCAACAATGTCGCCCGCACCACCGTCGAGGCCCTGGCCGCGGTCGGCGGCCAGACCCAGAGCCTGCACACCAATTCCCTGGACGAAGCCCTTGCTTTGCCGACGGATTTCTCCGCCCGCATCAGCCGCAACACCCAGCTGTTCCTGCAGGCCGAGAGCGGCCAGTGCCGGGTGATCGACCCCTGGGGCGGCAGCTTCTACATCGAGCGGCTGACAGCGGATCTGGCCGCCCGCGCGCTCACCCACATCGCCGAGGTCGAGGCGCTGGGCGGCATGGCCAGGGCCATCGAGGAAGGCCTGCCCAAGCGGCGCATTGAGGAGGCTTCGGCCCGCACCCAGGCGCGCATCGACGCGGGGATCCAGACCGTGGTCGGCGTCAACCGCTATCGCCCCGAGCGCGCCGACGAGATCCCGATGCTGAAGGTCGACAACACCGCTGTGCGCGAGCAGCAGCTGGCCAAGCTCGCCCGCCTGAAGGCCGAGCGCGACCCGGCCGCCACGGCCGCGGCGCTCGAGGCCCTGACCGCCGGCGCGGCGGGGCATGGCAACCTGCTGGAACTGTCGGTCAACGCCGCGCGCGCCAAGGCCACGGTGGGCGAGATTTCCGACGCGCTGGAGAAGGTGTTTGGTCGCCATCAGGCCCACGCCAATGCGGTCTCCGGCGTCTACTTGCGCGAATCGGGCGTCACCGATCAGGCCCGCCGGGCGCAGGACATGGCGGCGGCCTTCACCCACGCCGATGGCCGAAAACCGCGCATCCTGGTCGCCAAGATGGGTCAGGACGGCCATGATCGCGGCCAGAAGGTGATTGCCTCCGGCTTTGCTGACCTGGGCTTCGAGGTCGAGATCGGCGACCTCTTCCAGACGCCGGCCGAGACCGCCGCCCAGGCCGTCGCCGACGGCGTCCACGTGGTCGGCGCGAGTTCGCTGGCCGCCGGACACATGACGCTGGTCCCTGACCTCAAGACGGAACTGGCCAGGCTGGGCCGCGCCGACATCATGGTGGTGGTGGGCGGCGTCATCCCGCCGGAAGACTTTGCCGCGCTGACGGACATGGGTGTCGCCGCCATCTTCACGCCGGGAACCACCATCCCGGACGCGGCGATCCGTGTGGTCGAACGCCTCAACGCCCTGCTCGGCTATGCCCAGGAACAGGCCGGGGCATAGGCTGCGGGCGCGAAGGCCCGCCTGACCCGGATCGACACCGGCGTGTCGCCATGCCTAGCTGTGCGAGGCATTTCCGGGGGCCAGCGCTTTGACCACATCCGACGCCGCGCTGGAGCGCACCACCCTTCGGGCGATCTCCTGGCGGCTGCTGCCGCTGATCGGGCTGGGCTATCTGGTCTCGTTCATGGACCGGGTGAACATCAGCTTCGCCGCGCCGCAGATGAATGCGCAGCTGGGCTTCACCGCGTCGGTCTACGGCTTCGGCGGCGGCCTGTTCTTCATCAGCTACGCGCTCTTGGAGGTGCCCTCGAACCTGGCGCTGATGCGGGTCGGGGCGCCCCGCTGGCTAGCCCGGATCATGATCACCTGGGGCCTTATCGCCATGGCCACGGTGCTGATCCGCACGCCCTGGCAGTTCTACGCCATGCGGTTCGCCCTGGGCGCGGCCGAGGCCGGGTTTTTTCCGGGGGTCATCTTCTATCTGGCCCAGTGGTTCCCGCGGGCCTATCGGGGCCGCGCGATCTCGCGCTTCTATATCGCCGGCCCGCTGGCCTCGCTGGTCATGGGCTCGGCGGCGGGGGCGCTGCTCAGTCTGGACGGGCGGCTGGGCCTGATGGGCTGGCAGTGGCTGTTGCTGATCGAGGGCGCGCCGGCCTTGCTGCTCGCGCTGTTCTTCTGGCGGCTGCCGCAGCGCCCGGCGCAGGCCGCCTGGCTTTCGCCGGAGCAGCGAGACTGGCTGGAATCCCGGCTGGCGGCCGATGCGCGGGCCACCGGCGCACCCGACCACAGCCTGCTGCGCGCGGTCCTTCGCCCCCAGGTCCTGGCGATCACCGCGGCCAATTTCCTGATGTTGGGCTCGTTCTACGCCTTCACCCTGTCGGCGCCGGCGATCCTGAAGGCGACGACAGCGCTCAACCCGGCGCAGGTCGGCTATGTGGTCGCCGGCGCCGGGCTCGTCGGCGCCTGCGGGATGATCTTCAGCGGGTGGAACTCCGACCGCACGCGCGAACGCTACCTGCACACGGCCGTCCCGCTGGCGATCACCGCGGCGGCCTTCGCGGTGATGGCGGCCGTCCAGGCGCCGGGCATTATCATCGCCGCCTACCTGGTGGCGCTCAGCGCCTACTACACGGTCGGCGCGACCAATTGGCTGATCCCCAGCGAGATCGTCCATCCGCGCGCGCTCGGCGTCACCGTCTCCGCCATCAACGGCGTGTCCCAACTGGGCTCGTTCCTGTTCCCCTGGCTCTGGGGTCTGGCGAGGGACGCCACCGGCAGTTTCCACCTGGGCCAGTCATTGCTGCCCGTCAGCTTCCTGGGCGCCGCGGCGATCTACCTGGCCCTGCGTCAGGTCCGGCGCGCGCCGCAACTCGCCTGATTGGCGAAGCCGGTGGAACGGCGATTTGAGATGTGC
>JANXXA010000566.1 GCA_025350885.1 Phenylobacterium sp. | reverse complement strand
GCCAGGCGCGCGGCCTCGGCATTGGCTGGACTGTAAAAATCCAGCGTCCGGTTGATATCGGCGCGTCCGAGACCACCGCCCATCACCGTGGCGGCCAGGGGGTTGCAGACCAGCACCTTGCCGCTCGCTGCCACCACGATCCAGCCGAAATCGGCCCGCCAGGGCTCGTCGTGCGGCCCCTCGCCCGGTCGGCTGGACAGGCGCGCGATATCAACCGCGCGGTCGTATTCCAGAGCCTGATCCCCGGACGGCGCATCGCGACCCTGGTCGTCCAGCACATCGACCAGCGAATCCCACGTCGCCGGATCGGCGGCGTAGCGATAGAGCATCTCGGTGATCAGGTCGGCGTCGGAGGGCTTCATGGTCCCGGGAAACTCAGCAGTGACTTACGAATCGGCGGCCTGCGCTCTTGGCAGCTACGTTTAGCCGCCAAGGATGGACTAACTGCCAACGCTGGACGTGGGTTGCCAGCACAGGTTCCAGCCGGCGCGCAGCGGCCCAGGCTTGCATCTTGCGCCTCCCGGAACGCTGTGGGATGCGTGGCGTCAAACAGATGTTTTAAGAGGAAACGGCGTCATGAAGGCTGCGGTCTACTACGAAAACGGCGGCCCCGACGTCTTCCGCTACGAAGATGTCGCCGACCCTGAATGCCACCGCAAGGGTATTGTCATCCGCGTCGAGGCGGTGTCCATCGAAGGCGGCGACACCCTCAACCGCCAGGGCGGGGCGCTGGCCTCCAGTCCGCACATCGTCGGTTACCAGGCGGCCGGCGAGGTGATCGCGGTCGGTGAAGACGTCACGACCATCAGACTCGGCGACAAAGTGGTCACCACCGGCGGCTTCGGCAGCCACGCCGAGCTGCGCGCGGTCTCTGCACGCACCGCCTGGGTGATCCCCGAGGGCCTGGACATCCGCCAAGCCGCGGCCATCCCGGTGCCGTTCGGTACGGCGCACGACTGCCTGTTCGAATTCGGCCGGATGAAGGCCGGCGACATCGTTCTGGTCCAGGCCGGCGCGTCCGGTGTCGGTGTGGCCGCGATCCAGCTGGCCGCCCGGGCCGGCGCCGCCATGGTGCTGGCCACCGCGTCATCCGACGAACGGCTGGAGAAGCTCAAACCCCTGGGCCTGACCCATGGCATCAACTACCGGCGCGACGACGTGGCCAAGGAGGTCGCGCGGCTCACCGACAAGCACATGGCCGACGTGATCGTCGACTCGGTCGGCGGCCCGACCCTGCAGTCCTCGATCCTGTCGCTGGCCTACCGGGGCCGGGTATCGATGGTCGGCGCGGCCGGGCGCGAGCCGATGAAGGTCGATGTGGGCAGCATGATGGGCGGCAACCGCAGTCTCTCCGGCGTTTTCCTGGGCGCCGAGATCGCCACCGACCGGGTCCACGACAATATCCAGCAGCTGATCGCCGACGTCGCCTCCGGAAGCCTCAAGGTGGTCATTGATCGGACCTTCGCGCTCAGCGACGCCGCCGAAGCGCACCGCTACATCGAAAGCCGCCAGGCGGTGGGGAGAGTCCTGCTGATTCCGTAGCGTTCCGTCAGATGCTCCCCTCCGGGGGAGCTGTCGCGTAGCGACTGAGGGGGTTTCCGCTTAAGCGCTTCAGATGAGACCCCTCCGGCCTTTCGGGCCCTCCCCAGAAGGGCAATAACCAGGAGAACCCCATGCCCCGCGCCCACAACGGCAAGGTCGAGATCGAGTACCAGAGTTTCGGCGACGACCGACCGGAGACCGTCCTGCTGGTCAATGGACTTGGCTCACAGATGACCCGCTGGCCGGAAGCCTTCTGCGAGAAGCTCGTGGCCAAGGGCTACCGGGCCATCCGGCTCGACAACCGCGACACCGGCCTTTCCACCTGGCCCGCCGACAAATACGCGCTGACGGACATGGCCGATGACGCCGTCGCCGTGCTCGACGCGGCGGGAGTGAAACGGGCCCACATCGCCGGTGTCTCCATGGGCGGGATGATCGTCCAGCGGATGGCGCTGGATCATCCGGACCGGGTCGCCTCGATG
>JANXXA010000542.1 GCA_025350885.1 Phenylobacterium sp. | reverse complement strand
CGGCGGGACGGTCTGCCCCGAATTCTGCTGGCTCATGCGCGCCCCCTTGATGGCCGTCGACAGACCCTAGTCGGCACCTGTTAATAACCCGTGAGCCGCAACCTATGGTTTTGGCTGGCCCTTGCAGCCACCCGCGCCGTTTCAGTCCGAGAACTGTTCCGCCAACACCCGTTCCTCAAGGCTGCGACCCTCGTCGAACAGCATGTTCAGCGCCATGTCGCGATCCTCGGCGACATCGACATTCAGCACGTCGCGAACTTCGAAGTTATCGGCCACGGCGCTGACCGGGCGCTTGCCGGGTTCGAGGATCTCGAAGGTCACGCGGGCGGTGTGGGCCAGCAGGGCGCCACGCCACCGTCGGGGCCGAAAGGCGCTGATCGGGGTCAGGGCCAGGACCCGGGCGTCCAGCGGGATGATCGGGCCATGAGCCGACAGGTTGTAGGCGGTGGAGCCGGCCGGCGTTGAAACCAGCGCGCCGTCGCAGGACAGTTCCTCCAGCCGCTGCTTGCCGTCGATGGAGATGCGCAGCTTGGCGGTCTGGCGGGTCTGGCGCAGCAGGCTGACCTCGTTGATCGCAAGCGCCACCTGGGTCTTGCCGTGGATGTCGGTGGCGGTCATCCGCAGCGGCCGGATGACCGCCCGCTCGGCCGCGGCGATGCGGTCTTCCAGACCGTCTTCGTTGTAGTCGTTCATCAGGAACCCGACCGAGCCCCGGTTCATGCCATAGACCGGCAGGCCGGTGGGCATGTGGTCGTGGAAGGTCTCGAGCATAAAGCCATCGCCGCCCAGGGCGACGATCACCTGCGCCTGCGCCAGGGGCGCGTCGCCGTAGCGCGCGGCCAGGCGCGCGCGCGCCTCCTGGGCCTCGGGACGTTCGCTGGCGGTGAAGGCGATGCGCGTCAAGACGAGGCCGGGCGGGTGAATCTCACCGGCTCAGAAGCCGTCAAGCCCGTGGCGTTGTCAAACCGAGCCGGCGGCCTGGCGGAATGCCGCGGCGGCGGCCTCGACGGTAAGCGGGCCGAGCGCGCCAGCCGCGCGCGGCGCGCCGTCGCCCGGACGGCCGCCGTTCAACTGTCGGACCCGCACCAGGATGCTTGGGAAGACGCTGCGGTCGATGCCCACCGCGGCGCAGGCCAGGCCCAGCAACTCGGGCCGGTCGGAATCGATGGCCCCCTGGACATGGCCGGTGTCAAAGCCGCCCAGGGTCGCGAGCGCCACCATGAACAGCGACAGCCGCCCCTCCTGCAGCGCCCTGACCAGGTAGCCGGGACGCAGCTGGCCGGCCAGATGCAGCTTTTCGGTCAGCTTCTGTTCCATCGCTTCGCGCTCGCCGTCTCGGGCCAGGATGACCGGGCCGGGGATGGCGCCGGCCGTGGCGTGCGCGTCCTGCACCGATCGCGCGAGCGCGCCCGCCAGTTGCGCCGGATCGAGGCGGAAGCGCACCGACAGCGAGTCGCGCAGCGCCTGACCCACCCAGACGTAGAGTTGCAGGGCCAGTTCGCCGGAAAGACTGGGATGACGCGCCAATGGCGGTCGCAGGGCGGCGATCTCCCTGGCCGCCTCGACCAGGCGCGCCATGTCGGCGGGCGCCAGCTCTGCGGAGTGGTTGCTGGCCAGGGCGGTCATCACCGCCGGCTCGGCGGCGTCCAGGATCGCGGCCACGACCGGGGCCGTCAGGTTCGGTCGGCGCGCGACCTCGATCTGGTGCTCGATCGTCGCCTCGACCAGCAGGCGGATGAGATCGAGATCCTTGAGCAGGGCGCTGCGGGCGATGATCGGTCGGGCGATCTCGATCTCGTCGAGCGCCAGCACATTGACCAGCGCCGGCGGCGTCCAGGCGGCGTCGGCGAGCTTTTCGGCCAGCCGCTTGCGGATCTCGCGCTCGGCCCCGGCCACCAGACCCAAAAAGATGGAATTCAGCAGCACCTGAACCTGCGGCGAGGCCATCGTCGCCTCGGCGTCGCCGGCGTCGCACAGGGCCACGACGCCCAACAACAGGCGCTCCCGATCTCCCGGGGTCCGGCTCTTTGCGAGTTGAAGCAGGCTTTCGCTGCTCATCGCGACGCTCAAGCCTGACCCTCCATTCTGTCGGTTCGGCTGTTGCTGAAACTGCTCCGTGCGGATGAAAACATGCTTAAACTTCGCCAAGTTCATTTTTTTGAGGAGGCGCCGTCCATGGCCAACCCGCTGATTCTGGCGCTCGATCAGGGAACCACCAGCACCCGGGCCATCCTGTTCGACGCCGCCGGCCGAGCCCTGGCCGAGGCGGGTCGCCCCCTGGAACAGATCTACCCCGCCGACGGCTGGGTCGAGCATGACGCCGAGGCGATCTTCGCGGCTTCGGTCGAGGTGCTGGCCGAGGCGGTCGCCAAGGCCGGGCGGTCAATGGCGGACATCGCGGCCATCGGTATCACCAACCAGCGCGAGACGGTGGTGGTCTGGGACAGGGCCAGCGGCCGGCCGATCCACAACGCCATCGTCTGGCAGGACCGCCGCACGGCGCCCGCCTGCGAGGCCCTGCGCGCGGCGGGTCGGGAAGGCCGGGTGACCGAGATCACCGGCCTGCTGCTCGACCCCTATTTCTCTGGAACCAAGATCGCCTGGCTGCTGGACCATGTGGACGGCGCTCGCGCGCGGGCGCAGGCGGGCGAGTTGCTGGCCGGGACGATCGACTGCTGGCTGATCTGGAAGCTGACCGGCGGCCGCGTCCACGCCACCGACGCCACCAACGCCTCGCGCACCCTGGTCTTCGATATCCGCGAGCAGGCGTGGTCAGCCGAGATGGGCGAGATGCTGGGCGTGCCGCTCGGCCTGATGCCGCGGGTGGGCGACTGCGCCGGCGATTTCGGCGAGACCGAACCTGGCCTGCTGGGCCGCGCGATCCCCATCCGTGGGGTGGCCGGCGACCAGCAGGCGGCGCTGATGGGCCAGGGCTGCATCCGGCCAGGCGAGATGAAGGCTACCTACGGCACCGGCTGCTTCATGCTGGTGAATACCGGCGAAGTGCCCGCCCCATCGGCGTCGCGGCTGCTGACCACGGTGGCCGCGCGGGTCGGCGGGCGGACCACCTATGCGCTGGAGGGGTCGATCTTCATCGCCGGGGCCGCGATCCAGTGGCTGAACGAGGGGCTGGGCGTGAGCGGCGGACCGCAGGCGGTCGAGGCCCTGGCCGCCCAGGCGCGCGACGACACCGGCGTGGTGCTGGTTCCGGCCTTTACCGGGCTGGGCGCGCCCTGGTGGGACGCCGGCGCCCGCGGCGCGCTGCTCGGCCTGACCCGCGATTGCGGCCTGGCGGAGATCGCCCGGGCCGCCTTCGACGCCTGCGCCCTGCAGACCCGCGATCTGATCGAGGCGATGCGCACCGACGCCCCCGCCGCGTTCGAAGGCCCGGTCGAACTACGCATCGACGGCGGCATGTCGCGCAGCGCCTGGTTCAGCCAGCGGCTGGCCGACCTGACCGGCGTGGCGGTGGGGCGGGCCACCTACCAGGAGACCACGGCGCTCGGCGCGGCGCTGTTCGCAGGCGTCGGGGCGGGGGTCTATGCCGACGTCGAGGCGGCGGCCGGCGCGCGCCCCAAGACACAGGCGTTTCAGCCGGCGATGGGTGAACCGCGCCGCGCGGCCGCCTATGCGCGCTGGCTCGATGCGGTGGCCCGCGTGCGCAGTCCGGCCAACACGCATGACAACACGCACGCTTGACGCTGAAGCGTCTGGGCGCGACCCTGTGGGCGGTCAGAAATCAGGAGACGCCCCATGGCGGATGGATCGAGTGTCGGCGTCGCATCGCTCAAGGGCAAGGTCAGCGCCGAGGAGTGGCAGGCTCGCGTCGATCTGGCCGCGCTCTATCGGCTCGTCGCGCTCCACGGCTGGGACGACCTGATCTACACGCATATTTCGGCGCGGATACCGGGGCCGGAGCATCATTTCCTGATCAACCCCTATGGCCTGCTGTTCGAGGAAATCACCGCCTCGTCGCTGGTCAAGATCGACCTGGAGGGCGCCATTCTCCAGGACACACCCTATTTCATCAATCCCGCTGGCTTCACGATCCACTCGGCGATCCACGCCGCGCGTGAGGACGCCCGGTTCGTGATGCACCTGCATTCCGACCACGGCGTGGCGGTCGCCGCCCAGTCGCAGGGTCTGATGCCGCTGTCGCAGCATGCCCTGGTCGTCCTGCCGCGGCTGGCCTATCACGACTATGAGGGCATCGCGCTGAACCACGACGAGCGCGAGCGGCTGGTGGCGGATATCGGCGACAAGAGCCTGATGTTACTGCGCAATCATGGAACTCTCGCGGTCGGCGACAGCGCCGCGAACTGCTGGGTCGGGATGTACTATCTGGAGCGCGCCTGCACCATGCAGGTGGCGGCGTTGTCGGCGGGCCTGACCGGGGTGTTGATCGCCCCGGACGCCGCTCAGGCCGAGGTGCGCAGTCAGGTTGGCCGCGGCATTGGCGGCGCGCTCGCCTGGCCCGCCTGCCTTCGCAAGCTTGACCGGGAGCTGCCGGGTTACGACGCTTAAGCGCCCCGACCGCAACCCTCGGCCGTCAGCAATATTCAGCGGCGCCGATCAGAAGGCTGCCCGAGGGTTGTCCGGCTGCTGTTTCAGCGTCGTAACTTACAGCCATTGTTCTGTGGCCAGAGGGGTCTACTGACGCTCGGACTGAGCGCCCCTTAAGTTCGAAGGAGCGCCTGCGCGGTTTCAGGCGACGGAGTTCCCCGGTTTGTTGCGACGGCATTTTTTCCTGGCAGCCGCGCTCGTGGTCCTGGTCGTCATGGTCCTCGCGGGCGTCTGGAAACTGACGCTTGGCAAGGCGGCGGCGCCCGGCGCGGGCGGTGGTCCTCCGGCCGCGGCGCAGGCCGGTGCAGGCCGTGGCGGTCCGGCGGCGGGCCGGCGTGGCGCGGGCGCGTTCGGCGGCCCTCCCCTGGTCTCCGTGGCCTCGATCTCCACCCACGCCTTCACCGACCAGCTGGAGGTGCTGGGGGTGGCCAAGGGTCGCCGCTCGGTGACCCTGACGGCGGCGACCACCCAGCTGGTGGACAAGGTCCGCTTCACCGACGGCCAGTCGGTGCGGTCCGGCGCCGTTCTTGTCGAGCTGCGCAACTCCGAACAGGACGCGGGCCTTGCCCAGGCGCAGGCGGCGCTGGTCCAGGCGGATCGGGCCTTTCAACGCTACCGGACGCTGAACCAGCAAGGCTGGTCCTCGAAGGCCCAGCTTGACCAGTTCGAGGCCGCCTGGCGCTCGGCCCAGGCCAACGTCGCCGCCGCCAGGGCGCGACAGAACGACCGGATGATCCGCGCGCCGTTCGCCGGCGTGGTCGGACTGTCCGACGTGGCCCCCGGAGCCCTGGTCAATCCGGGCGCGCCGATCGTCACGCTGGACGATGTGTCCACCATCCGCGTCGACTTCCAGGTCCCCGAACGCTACCTCGCCCAGCTGCGCCAGGGCCAGGCGATCACCGCCACGGTCGACGCCTATCCCGGCGAGGCCATTCACGGCCGCGTGGCCATGCTCGATTCGCGCATCGACGAGCGCACCCGCGCGATCACCGCGCGCGCCGAGTTTCCCAATCCGGCGCGCCGGCTCAAACCCGGGATGATGGTCCGGGTCGGGCTCGCCCAGGGCCAACGCCAGAGCCTGGCCGCTGAGGAGTCTGCGGTTTCGGTCCAGGGCAATTCCGCGTTCGTCTATGTGCTCCATGCGATCGGCCCGCGCACCGTCGCCGAGCAGCGGACGGTGGTCACGGGTCTGCGCCAGGAGGGCCTCGTGGAGATCACCGAGGGCGTCAAAACCGGCGACCGCATCGTCGCCGACGGCCTGAACAAGATTCAGCCCGGCCAGCCGGTGCGGGTGGCCGGCCAGCGGCGGCCCGGCGCTCCCACAGGCAGCGGCGGCGTCCAGGGTCGCGTCGGGGCAGGGGCGCGGCCGGGCGCATGATGCTCTCCGACCTCTCCGTCCGGCGGCCAGTGTTCGCCGCGGTGGCGGCGATCATTCTCTGCGTCGTCGGCCTGGCGTCGTTCACCGCCCTGCCGGTGCGTGAGCTGCCCAGCGTCGATCCGCCCAATGTCTCGGTGCAGACCACCTATCGCGGCGCGTCGGCCGAAGTGGTCGAGGAACGCATCACCCAGGTGATCGAGCGTCAGGTCTCGGGCATCCAGGGGATCGACCGGGTCTCCTCCTCGTCCCGCGACGGTGTCTCGCGGATCAACGTCGCCTTCACCCTGGGGCGAAACCTCGACGAAGCGGCCAACGATGTGCGCGACGCGGTCAGCCGGGTGATCGCCCAGCTGCCGGTCCAGGCCGACCCGCCGCAGATCGCCAAGGCCAACGCCGACGCCCAGCCGATCCTGTTTCTCAGCCTGATTTCGACCACCCAGAACCGGCTGCAGCTGTCGGACTACGCCAACCGCTTCCTGGTGGAACGGCTATCCACCGTGCCCGGGGTGGCGACGGTTGGACTTGGCGGGGCGCAAAGCTATTCGATGCGCATCTGGCTCGACCCGAGCGCCATGGCGGCGCGCGGGATCACCGTGGACGATGTCGAGACCGCGCTGACCAGCCAGAACCTGGAGCTGCCGGCGGGGTCGCTCGAGGCGCCGGCCAAGGACTTCACCATCCGTGTCGCGCGCGGCTATGCGACGCCCGCCCAGTTCGCCCGGCTGCCCATCGTTGCCGGTGGCGGGGCCACCCGCGCCGCGGCGACCTCCTCGGCGGCGATCGGCGGCGCCTCGGCCGGCGCCGGAGCGGCATCAGGCGCCCGCACCACCATCGCCAGCAGCGCCAGCGCCGCGGCGTCGGATGCCTACGTCACCCGCCTGGGCGACATCGCCCGCGTCGAGGAAGGGCCCGATGAGCGGCGTCGGCTGTTCCGGTCCAACGGCTCCGATCAGGTGGGCATCGCGGTCACCCGCCAGTCCCAGGCCAACGACCTGGAGATCTCCCAGGGCGTCTACAAGGCGGTCGCCGAGATCAACAAGACCCTGCCCAAGGGCACCCGGCTGGTGGTGGCCATCGATTTCACCGCCTTCACCAAGCACGCGATCCAGGAAGTCTGGATCACCATGTCGATCTCGCTGGGCCTGGTCGCGCTGGTCAATTTCCTGTTTCTGGGGACTTGGCGGGCGGCGCTGATCCCCTCGATCGTGGCGCCCATCTGCATCCTGTCGACCTTCATCGTGATGGCGCCGCTGGGGTTCTCGATCAACCTTTTGACCCTGCTGGCCCTGGTGCTGGCGATCGGTCTGGTGGTCGATGACGCCATCGTCGTTGTCGAGAACATCCAGCGGCGGATCGACGAGGGCGAACCGCCGATCGTCGCGTCCCAGCGCGGGGCCCGGCAGGTGTTCTTCGCGGTGGTCGCCACCACCGTGGTGCTGATCTCGGTGTTCGCGCCGCTGATGTTCATGCCCGGCTACATCGGTCGGCTGTTTGTTGAGCTGGCCGTGGCGATCGCCGCGGCCGTGGCGTTCTCGGCGATCCTGGCGCTCAGCCTGTCGCCGATGCTGGCCTCGAAACTCCTGCGCCCGGCCAGCGCCGAAGGCTGGCTGGCGCGCAAGGTCGACGCCGCGATGCGCCGGCTGAGAGCCTCCTATCACGCCTCGCTCGACGGCCTGCTGGGCCGCCGGTCGGCCTCCATATCGGCCGGGGCGCTGGTGCTCGCCCTGGCCGTCGCCGCGGCCTTCCTGTTCAGCGTCCTGCCCAAGGAGCTGGTGCCGAATGAGGATCGCGGCCGCGTCGACATCAGCATCCAGGCCCCGGAAGGCGCCGGCTACGACTACACGCTCAAGGCGGCTCAGAAGGTCGAGGCTCGCCTCCAGCAGCTGATCGCCGACCAGACCATCGACCGCTACACCGTCTCCCTGCCGGGCTTCGGCAGTTCGCAATACAATACCGGCAACGCCAACGCCGTCATGCCCGACGACAAGAAGCACAAGGTCACGTCGCAGGCCCTGGCGGCCCAGCTCAACAAGGACCTTTCCGGCATCACCTCGGCGCGGGCCATCGCCTCGGTTCGGCCCAGCCTGCAACGCGGCGGCGGCGGCGGGGGTGGCGGCGGCAGCAACATGGATCTGATCGTGCTCGGCAACGAGTATCCCGAGATCAATGCGATCGTGCAGCCGCTGCTGGTCGCGGCGCAGAACAACCCGGGCCTGGCCCGACCGCGCATTGAATATGAACCCACCAGTCCGCGGGTGTTGGTGGATATTGATCGCGAAAAGGCCGCCTCGCTGGGGGTCTCGGCGCAGTCGGTCGGACGCGCCCTGCAGGCCCTGTTCGGCTCGGAGAAAGCCACCACCTACATCAAGGGCGGCGAAGAGTACGACGTCATCCTGCAGACCGATCGGGCGGAACGCCAGGAGGAGCAGGATCTCTCCAAGGTCTATGTGCGGACCAACGCAGGCTCGATCGTGCCGCTGACCGCGCTGACCAAAACCCAGGTGCGCGGCGACACGCCCAGCCGCTCGCGAGTGGACCGGCAGCGCTCGATCACGCTCTCGGTGCAGCTCAACCCCGGCTATACCGTGGGCCAGGCGGTGACCTTCTTCCAGGACGAGATCAGCAAGCAGCCGGCCGGGCTGAACTACAAATGGGGCGGGACCGCGCGGGACTATCTGGAGGCCGGCGGCTCGGTGGGCCTGGCCTTCGGGCTGGCGCTGCTCTTGGTATTCCTGGTGCTGGCCGCCCAGTTCGAGAGCTGGATCCATCCGGCGGTGATCATGCTGACGGTGCCGGTGGCCGCGCTGGGCGGACTGTTTGGCCTGCTGATCGCCGGCTCGACCATGAACACCTACAGCCAGATCGGGCTGATCATCCTGGTGGGCATCGCCGCCAAGAACGGCATCCTCATCGTCGAGTTCGCCAATCAGCTGCGTGACGACGGCCTGTCGATCCGCGAGGCGGTCATCGAAAGCGCCTCCCTGCGGCTGCGTCCGATCATTATGACCTCGATCTTGGCGGCGGCCGGGGCGATTCCGCTGATCGTCTGGGGCGGGGCGGGCGGG
>JANXXA010000525.1 GCA_025350885.1 Phenylobacterium sp. | reverse complement strand
TCTTCTCAGCGCCTCGGCGGTCGTCGCCCTGGCCGGCCCTGCCCTGGCCGCCGAGCCGCGCATCGATCCCGCCAGGCTCTCGCACCACATCGCGGTGCTGGCCTCCGACGCGTTCGAGGGCCGCGGCCCCGCGACGGCGGGGGAAACCAAGGCGGTGGACTATATCACCGGACAGTTCAAGGCCGCGGGTCTGCAGCCGGGCGGCGATCGGCTGAAGTCGGGCCGATCCTGGACCCAGAACGTGCCGCTGGCCCAGTTCGACATCAAGGGCCCGATCACCGTCAGCGTCACGGCGGCCGGCAAGACACAGACCTGGAAACAGGGTGTCGAGATCGCCATCCGCGCGCCGCAGACCGGGGCGACCCGCATCGACATCAAGGACGCGCCGGTGGTTTTCGTCGGCTATGGCGTCAAGGCGCCGGAGCGCGGCTGGGACGACTTCAAGGGCGTCGATCTGCACGGCAAGATCGCCCTGGTCCTGGTCAATGACCCCGACTACGAGACCGGACCGGACGCCAAAGACGGCGGCGACTTCGGCGGCAAGGCCGAGACCTACTACGGCCGCTGGACCTACAAATACGAGGAGGCGGCGCGCCAGGGCGCCTTCGGCTTCATCGTCATCCACGAAACGGCGCCGGCGTCCTACGGCTGGAACACCGTCAAGAACTCCAACACCAATTCGGTCTTCGACATCATCCGCAAGGACCCCGGCAAGGTGCATGCGCCGATCGAGGCATGGATCCAGCGCGAAGCCACCGTCGCGCTGTTCAAGGCGGCTGGCCTGGATTTCGAGATCCTGAAACGCCAGGCCCAGACCCGGGCGTTCAAGCCGGTGACGCTGGCCGGAGAGACCGTCTCGATGGCTTTTGCGGTCAACGTGAAGAAGGTGATCTCGCACAATGTGGTGGGCGTCCTACCGGGCCTGAAACACTCCGACGAGCGGGTGATCTACACCGCCCACTGGGATCACCTGGGCGTCGGCCTGCCGGACGCCAGGGGCGACCGCATCTACAACGGCGCCGTCGACAACGCCTCGGGCGTTTCCGGCCTGATCGAGCTCGGCCGGGCCTTCGCCAGTTCCCCACGCACCGAGCGATCGATCCAGTTGATGGCGGTGACCGCCGAGGAAAAGGGCCTGCTGGGCTCGGAATACTATGCCACGACGCCGCTCTATCCGCTGGCCACCACGGTGGCGGACATCAACATGGACGGCGCGGCGGTGAACGGGCCCGCCCGGGACATCTCCACCTCCGGCGACGCCGGCCTGACCCTGCAGGACGACCTGATCGCGGTGGCCAGGGCGCATGGCCGGTCGTTTACGCCGGACTCCCGGCCCGAGGCCGGCAGCTTCTTCCGCTCCGACCATTTCTCCTTCGCCAAACAGGGGCTGCCCGCCCTGTCGTTCGGTTCCGGCCGTGATCTGGTGAAGGGCGGCGTCGAGGCCGCCAAGGCCGCGCAGGACGCTTATGTACGCGACCGCTACCATCAGCCCGCCGACGAATTCGACCCCAAGTGGGACCTTTCCGGCATGGCCCAGGACCTGGTCATCGCCTACGACCTCGGCCGCCAGCTGGCCAATTCGCGGGAATGGCCGGAATGGAAGGCGGGCTCCGAATTCAAGGCGGCGCGGGACAAGACCGCAGCCGCGAGGCGCTAGGCGCCATGGCGGCGGGGCGGATCCGGGCGGGCATCGGCGGCTGGACCTTCGAGCCCTGGCGCGGGGTGTTCTATCCCAAGGGCCTCTCCCAGAAGCGCGAGCTAGAATACGCCAGCCGCCAGCTGAGCGCCATCGAGATCAACGGCACCTACTATTCGAGCTTCAAGCCCGACAGCTGGGCGAAGTGGCGGGCGGCGACGCCGCCCGGCTTCAAATTCGCGGTCAAGGCGTCCCGGTTCTGCGTCAACCGCAAGGTGCTGACCGACGCCAAGCCGTCGATGGAGATCTTCCTGGGCCAGGGCCTGACCGAGCTGGGCGACCGGCTTGGTCCGATCCTGTGGCAGTTCATGGCCACCAAGAAGTTCGACTACGATGATTTCGCCGGCTTTTTCGACCTTCTGCCCGAAGCCCTGGACGGCCTTGCGCTGAAGCACGTCATCGAGGTGCGCAACGCCACATTCGCCGACCCGAAGTTCGTCGGCCTATGTCGCGACCGCAACATCGCCATCTGCGTCTCGGAGAACGCCAACTATCCGATCATCCCCGACGTCACCGCCGACTTCGTCTACCTGCGCCTGATCTCGGCGTCGGACGAGATCGCCACCGGATATGCGCCGGCCGACCTGGACCTGTGGGCTGATCGCTTCAGGGCGTATGCGCGAGGCGACCTGCCGGCGGATTTCGCGCCGATCGACCGTACCGGCCTGCCGCCGGCGCCGCGCGACGTCTATGCCTTCGTCATCCATGAGGGAAAGGTCCGCGCCCCGGCCGCGGCCATGGAACTCATCCGGCGCGTCGATCCGGAATTTGCCGCGCAGCCGCTTGTCTGAAAGCGCGCACGTCATGAAGACGCGGGGCTTGACCGCCCCAGCGTCAGCCGCCTTGGCTGGGGCAACCACATGATCTGGGAGGATCCGAGATGGCCGAGCTATCAATCGACGACCTGATGTATCGCCCCGGCCTGATGCAGGGTCAGCGCATCCTGATTACCGGCGGCGGCACCGGCCTGGGCAAGGTGATGGCCGAGGCCTGCCTGATCCTCGGCGCGGAGGTCTATATCTGCGGCCGGCGCGGCGGCGTCGTCGAAGCTGCGGCCAAGGACCTCACCGACGCCCACGGCGGCAAGTGTGTCGGCCTGGCCTGCGACATCCGCGTGCCGGCAGCTATCGAGGAGATGATCGCGACGGTCTGGGCCGACGGCGGGCCGCTCACCGGCCTAGTCAACAACGCCGCCGGCAATTTTATCAGCCGCACCGAGGACCTGTCGGCGCGCGGCTTCGACGCCATCTCCAATATCGTCTTTCGCGGCTCGTTCTTCGTCTCCCAGGCCTGCGGCAAGCGCTGGCTGGCGGACGGCAAGCACGCCTCGGTGGTCTCGATCCTGACCACCTGGGTGTGGATCGGCGGACCCTTCACCGTCCCGTCGGCGATGTCCAAGGCCGGCCTCAACGTGATGACCCAGTCGCTGGCGGTGGAGTGGGGCAACCGCGGCATCCGCTTCAACGCCATCGCGCCCGGCCCCTTCCCCACAGAGGGCGCCTGGGCCCGGCTCAATCCCGGCGCCGGCACGGAGTCAGAGAAAAAGGACCCGACCATTCCGCTCGGCCGCAATGGCGAGATGCGCGAACTGGCCAACCTGGCGGTCTATCTGCTCGATCCCGGCTCGGCCTATGTGAACGGCCAGACCATCGCCATCGACGGCGGTTCGCACCTGCAGGGCGGCGGCGGATTCGCCCGGCTGTCGGGCTGGGGCGACGCCGAATGGGAGGCGGCGCGCAGTTCGATCCAGTCGGCCAACGAGAAGGACCGCGCCCAGCGCACGGTCTGACCCCCGGGCGCGGTCGCGGCGTGGTCGCGGCGTTGGCATTCCGCGCCGACACGCCCTAGGGTGACACGCGTCACTTTCCAAGGTCGCCGGTCGGAGCCGCATGTCAAACGTCGCCTGCCTCGCCACCGCGCTCAATCCCGGCAAGCGCGAGCAGACCAAGGTCGCCAATCGCCTGGCGATCCTCGACGCGGCGCGCGAGGTGTTCGGCGAGCTGGGCTATGAGACCGCCACCGTGCGCGACATCATCCGCCGCACGGGCCTGGCGGCCGGAACCTTCTATAACTATTACCGGTCCAAGGAGGAGGTGTTCGCCGCCCTGGCCGACGACGGCGCGGCGCGGTTCGGACCGATCCTCAGGAGCCTGCGCGGGCAGGGCCATTCCTTCGAGGTCTTCGTCGAGCAGGCTATCGGCGCCTATTTCAGCTTCATCGCCGACGAACACCGCAACTGGGTCGCGCGGCGGCCGGCCGGCGAGCCACACCTGCACGTGCAGGGTGAAACCCCGGAGATGGCCGCGGTCTTCGCCGATATTCGCGACGCGCTGGCCGAGGACATCGCCCGGCGCAAGGGTCCCTTCGCCGACCCTGACTACATGGCGGCGGCCTGTATCGCCATCGCCCGCGAGGTGGGCGACAAGATGCTGGAGCGCCGGCCGATCGACACCGCCGGCGCGGCGCAGTTCGCGGTGGCGATGATCCTCACCGGCCTGAAGGGCCTGCCCAGGGCGTCGGCCTGACCGATGCCGAGCCCGGCCACCCAGCGCAAGATCGTGCGCGTCCTGCTCAGCCTGCCCAGCCCGGTGCTGCGTCTGATGGCGGGCGGCGGGGTGGTCTATCAGGGCGGTCGCACGCTGGATCCGCGCCTGCAGTTCCTGGCCGCCCAGGCCCGCCATGCCGACCCGATGACCAAACTGTCGCCGCCGGACGCGCGGCGCGCGAGCGCCCAGGGCCTGGC
>JANXXA010000490.1 GCA_025350885.1 Phenylobacterium sp. | reverse complement strand
GGCCCGATCAGAGGAACCAACCCCATGACATCGCAACTGCTCCGTAAGCTGCTCGTCGCCGGCGCCGCCCTCGCCGCCCTGTCGGTCACCGCCTGCAGCAAGCCCGCTGACAAGACCGACGCCGCAGCGACCGCCGCCGCGCCTGCCGCCGCTGAAGCCGCCGCCAGCGCCAACGCCGCCCAGAGCGCCGCGGCGACCGCCGCCGATGCCGCCGCCGACGCCAACAAGGCGACCGACGCCGCGACCCCGGCCGCGCCCGAGAAGAAGTAGGCGACCCGTCGCGGAGCAAACACCTCCCGAGGACACGCTCATCTGGAGCGCCGACGGCCAGCCGCGCTCGCGGCTCTATGACGATGTTTATTTCTCCGCCGAGGACGGGCTGGCCGAGGCCCGCGCGGTATATCTGGCCGGATGCGGCCTGCCTGACGCCTGGCAGGGCCGCCGCCGGTTCGTGGTCGGCGAACTGGGCTTTGGGACCAGCCTGAACGTCCTCGCCCTGATCGACCTGTGGTCGCGCGCCCGCCCGCCGGACGCTCGCCTGCACATCTTTTCCGTCGAGGCTCACCCGCTGGCGGCTGACGATGCCCGCCGCGCCCTGTCCCGCTGGCCCGAACTGGCGCCGCTGGCCGAGCGCTTGCTGAGCGCCTGGCCCGGCCAGGCAAGCGGCGTCCACCGGCGCGAGTTCGCCGACCTCGGGGTGATCCTCGACGTGGCGGTGGGCGAGGTAGCGGATGCCCTGGCCGCCTGGTCGGGGCCAGCCGACGCCTGGTTCCTCGACGGCTTCTCGCCGGCGCGCAATCCGGCCATGTGGCGCGACGAGGTGCTGGCCCTGGTCGCCGCCCGGTCCGCGCCCGGCGCGGTCGCCGCCACATTCACCGTCGCCGGCGCCGTGCGCCGCGGCCTCGCCGCCGCCGGCTTTGTCGTGGCGAAAGCGCCGGGCTTCGGCCGCAAACGCCAGCGGCTGACCGCCCGTCTTTCCGGCGCGCCGAACCGCCCCACGCCCGCTGCGCGTATCGCCATCGTCGGCGCGGGGATCGCCGGCGCGTCCGTTGCCCGCGCGGTCCGGGCTCTGGGCGGCGAGGCCGTGGTCTACGACGCCGAGGG
Organism: Phenylobacterium sp.; assembly: GCA_025350885.1. GTDB lineage: Bacteria > Pseudomonadota > Alphaproteobacteria > Caulobacterales > Caulobacteraceae > Phenylobacterium. The sequence goes on along the minus strand of JANXXA010000490.1, from coordinate 4,533 downwards.
CCGCGGCGCGGGGGCCTCCGGCAATCCCGCCGCCCTGGTCACGCCGCGTCTGGACGCCGGCCTGGACACCCCCGCACAGCTGTTCGCCCAGGCTTTCCGCCGCGCCGTGGCCCTCTATGCTGGCGAGCCCGCGTCGATCATCGCCCAGGGTCACCTGCAGCTCGCCGTCCAACCCCGGGACGCCGAGCGCTTCGCCAGGATCGCCGCCTCGGACCTGTTCGAGCCCGGCGCGCTGGAGATGCTGACGCCGCGGGCGACAGCGGTCCGTCTGGGCGAACCCGCCCCGGCCGCCCTGGCCCAGCACGCCGCCCTGGTGATCGAACCCGGCCTGATCCTCGCCGCATGGGCCCCCGAGGTCGTCTCGGCTGAGGTCTGCGGCCTGCGCCGCGACAGCGACGGCTGGACCCTGCTCGACGCCTGCGGCCACGCGCTGGGCCGCGCCGACGCGGTGGTCGTCACCGCCGCCCTGGCCTCGACCGCGCTGATCCCCGACCTGCCGCTCTTTGCGGTGCGCGGCCAAGTCAGCCTGGTCACGGCCCCGGGCGCGGCGCCCCCGCCGACCGCCTTCGGCGGCTATGTGATCCCCACCCGCTCCGGCCTGCTGTTCGGGGCCACCAACGACCGGGGCGACGAGGGCCGCGACCTGCGCCTCGGCGATCATGCGCGCAATCTGGCGAGCCTCGCCGAGGGGCTGCCCGGCCTGGCGGGCCAGCTGGCGGGCCAGCCGCTGGACGGCCGCGCCGCGATCCGCGCGGTGACCCCCGACTATCTGCCGTTGGCGGGCGCAGCGTCAGGCGTCCCGGCGGGCCTGTTCGTGCTGGCGGGCTTCGGCGCGCGCGGGTTCACCCTGGCTCCCTTGCTGGCCGAGCACGTGGCGGCGCTGGCGATGGACGCCCCTTCCCCCCTGGCGCGGCCCCTGGCCCAGGCCGTCGATCCCGCCCGCTTCGCCCGCCGAGCCGCCCGCCGAGCTTCCTGACAAGCCGGGTTTGGCCTATAGGGGAACCGCTCGGGGGACATCCGAGGACACGCCCATGCAGACTAGACACATGCTGACCGTCCTGGCAGCCGCGCTATCGGTATCGGCCGTCGCGACCGCTTCAAGGGCGAAGTCGCCGGTGGAGACCAAGGCCGGCGCCTGTTTCTGGACCCGCAATGCCGACGGCTTCGCCGCTCAGGGCGACCGCGTCGTCAACGTCCGCGTCGGCGTGCACGACGTCTATCGCTTCGAGCTGATGGGCAGTTGCCCGGACATCGACTGGTCCGACCGCATCGCCCTGGTCTCGCGCTCAGGCTCAACGATCTGCACGGGCATGGACGCCGAGATCGTCACCCGCACGGCCATCGGTCCGCAACGCTGCCCGGTCCGCAGCACCCGCAGACTGACCGCGCAAGAGGTCGCCGCCCTGCCCAGGGGCGCACGGCCCTGACCCAAAGAAGAGGGCGTCGGCCAAAGCCGACGCCCTCCCTTGACCCAAAGAAGGGGTCGTCGCTAAATCTAGAACTTCTTCTTCACGCCGAACTCGATGACCCGGCCCAGCGGGTTACCGGTGGTGTAGTCGTAGTTGTATTGGCTGGGGGCCCTGGGCGGATCGGTGTCGAGGATGTTCTGGATGCTCAACGTCAGCTGGGTGTCCCAGGGCAGCTGGGCCTGCAGCGTGATGTCGTGCTGCCAGAAGTCGTCCAGCTTGCCGATGGTGCCGGCGGCGTAGCCAACCCCCGCACCGGGCGTCGGCACGAGCACGTCGTTGGCCGTGTTGATCGCCGCGCGGGTGCCTTCCGCATAGCGGAGCTGGTAGCGGACGTTGATGTTGTCCTTGTGCCAGTTCAGCCAGAAGTTGGCGCGGGTCCGCGGATAGGAGAAGAACGCCGATTGCAGGTCGTGGGTGCCGGCCCGATCGAAGGGCGCCGCGAACACAACATTGGAAGCCCCAAGCAGGGTAAAGGCGCCACGGGCGTATTCCTTCAGGTAGGTCCCCTCGACGCCGACCTGATAGGCCGCGTCGAACCAGCCGTCCCAATCGTAGGACGCCCGGACGTCATAGCCCGAGGTCTGGGTCGGGGGCCCGTTCACCGCGAAGGTATCGACCTTGAGCACGTTGCCGGCCGCGCAACCCGCGTTGGAGAAGGTGAACCGCGCCTGGAGAGCGGCGAACGCCGGATCTCCACAGCGGTTCGGCGAGAACATCGCCGCGAAAAGATTGCCCGAACCTTCCGTAGTCAACTCGCCTTCGAACTTGAACAGGTAGTAATCGATCGTGGCGTTGAAGCCGCCCTTCTCGAGAATCACGCCGACGCTGTAGGCGTCGGCCGTCTCCGGCTGCAGACTGGCGTTGCCACAGGTCTGGACCGCGCGGTACTGGCCGCCAAGTTGGGCGACACCGACGCCGCAGTTCGGATTGACCTGACCCGCGCTCGGCGCGCGGAAGGTGGTGCCGGCGGTGCCGCGGAAGGCCAGCCAATCCAGGGCCTGCCACTTCACGGCGATCTTCGGATTGGTGGTGTCCAGGCCGTTGCTGAACTTCTCGTAGCGCGCCGCAAGCGTCACATCGAGGTTGCTGAGCAGCGGTATCTTGAGTTCACCAAATCCGGCGATGACGTCCTGGCTGTCGTCGGAGTTGGCGGCGGACCCGAAGAATATCAGTGGGCCGGCCGGCGCGCCGCAGACCGGCGTGCTGTCATCGATGGAGTCGACGCAGGGGAAGACCTTGTTGTTGAAGAAGTCGCCGTAGACGGCGACGTCGCGGTTGTAGCGGTACTGCGTGCCCACGGCGAATTGCACCTGACCGCCGGCCAGGGTGATCGGCACATCTCCGCTGATCACCGCTTCAGCTGCAAAGATCTCGGACGTCGCGATATTGGTGTAGTTGCCGTAAAGCCACTTGCGGACATCTTCGTTGTTGGTCAGCGCCGGGTTGGCCCCGCCGCGATAGTAGGGGTTGGTGGCCCCGTTGGTAGCGCTGACCGCCACGCTGTTGGTCAGCGGGTTGAAGAAGTAGCAGCCGGCGGCGGCATTGCCGGCGTTGGCGGCCGTGCGCTCGGCGATCGTGCACTGATCGGCCGCGCCAAGCCGGCTGCCATAGCCGTTCAGGGCGGCCTGGACGCGATCCACCAGCAGGTCGCCGATGTTATTGCGCGCCTCGGTCTTCATGTAGGTGAGGTTGGTGTCCCAGTGGAGGTCGTGCCACATCTTGCCGGAAAATCCGCCGGACACCCGGTAGGCCGTCGCCTCGATCTGGTGCCTGTCGGCCCCGTTGAGGCCCCCGGGCGCGCCAGCGTTGGCGATGAACCGGAACGCGGTCTGCGACATGTCCACACCCGCCGTATTCAGGCCGCTGCCGCCAAGCGCGCCATTGGTCCTGGCCAGGTTGGCGTTGGTCTGGATGGAGAGACACTGCGCCGCCGTCAGAGGCGCGGCGCAGGTCGTATAGAGATCGATCAGGCCGGGGCTGTTCGAAGGGATGTTGTAGCGCACAAAGAAGTTCAGTGCCCCGGGCGTCGCCTGCGAGCCGGACAGACCCCCAAGGCTGGTCGGCGTCGGGAACTGGGTGTTGCCGTTGGTCGGCGAGATGCGCTGGTCCGGCGTGTTGTTGCGGTTCCAGGCCACTTCGCCGTGGAAACGCAGGTTGTCGCTGAACTCGTAGTTGACCTCGCCGTAGAGCTGATAGTGGTCTTCCTCGTTCACCAGATCATTGAAATTGGTGAACTGGAACCGGCAGGTGGAGCCGTTCGCCGTCGCCGGGCTGAGCGGGTTGACCGGCACGGGTCCGATGCCGGCGACGGTGTTGGTCAGCTGGCCGCCGAGTTCGTTGCAGCCGTTGTCGCGGAACAGCGCCGTCGTGGCCGGCGTGCTGTTGACATAGTTGCCGGGGTTGGAGTTGCCCGACCAGCCGCCGTAATTGGCGCTCTCGAACGGTCGGATCGCCCAGTCGCGGTCATGGACGTCGAGGCGCGAGCGATGGCGGTAGCCGGCGGTCAGCAGGATATTGCCGGCGTCGAATTTCTTCCCGAAAGCCACGCTGCCGCGATACTCGCCGTCGGTGTCCTTCACATAGGAATAGTCAGCGTTGACCTCTGTGCCGTCGAGGTCCCGGCGCGTGATGAAGTTGACCACGCCGCCGATGGCCTCGGAGCCGTAGGTCGCCGCCGCGCCGTCCTTGAGGATCTCGATGCGGCCGATGGCGGCCTGCGGGATGAAGTTCAGGTCCGCGCCGCCGCCCTGTCCTCCGGCGCCGCTCTGGGCCGCATCGGACAAGCGTCGACCGTTCATCAAGGTGAGGGTGCGTGAGGAGCCGAAACCGCGCAGGTTGATCGTAGCCGTGCCCGCGCCGCCGTTATAACGGTTCGACTCGCCGATGCCCGAGGTGACGGCGGTCAGCGTCTTGACCAGCTGCAGCGGCGTCGGCGAGCCCTGCTTTTCCAGGGTCTGGCTGCTGAGCACGTCCACGGGCAGTGCGGAGTTCTCGGGCGTGCCCGCGATGTAGGAGCCGGTGACGACGATCTCGCTGACGCTGGCGCTGGACGCGGGCTTCGCGG
>JANXXA010000473.1 GCA_025350885.1 Phenylobacterium sp. | reverse complement strand
TTCGAATGGGACATGGCCGGCGGGGTTTTCGTGGTCAGCTCGCGCATGGCCGCGATCACCGGGCTGGCGGCGGGGCCCATGGCGGCCAGCAATACCGCGGCGATCGAGCCCTTCATCCACCCCGACGACCTGGCTTATTTCCGCACCCGCAAGGACCTGCAACGCCCGGCCGGCGGACTCTACGACTTCGAGTTCCGGCACATCCGGCCTGACGACGGCCGCGTGGTGTGGGTGCGCGTGGCCGGCGTGCTGGATAGGGATCGCGAGGGCCGCGCCCGCAGCGTCACCGGGATCGTCGAGGATGTGACCCGGCAGAAACTCGAGGAGGCGCAGCGCCAGACTCTGCTGGATGAGCTGGATCATCGGGTGAAGAACGCGCTGGCCACCGTCCAGGCGCTGGCCACCCAGACGGCTCGGGGGACCACATCTCTGGATGTCTTCCTGCAGACTTTCGCGGGCCGCCTGAAGGCGATGGGCTCGGCCAACGAGCTGCTCACCGCGGCCCGGTGGCGCGGCGCGGCCATCGATCACCTGGCTGCCGCGGAACTGGGCGTGTTCGCGCCCGGCCAGACCTCCTGGGAAGGCCCCGAACTCTATCTCACCCCGCGCGCCGCCAACGCGCTCGCGCTGGGGCTGCATGAACTGGCGGCCAATGCGGTCAGGTTCGGCGCCCTGTCGGTGGAGACCGGTCACGTGGCGCTGAAGTGGCGGCGATGCGCCGACGCAGGCTTCGAGCTGACCTGGTCGGAGAGCAGCGGCCCCGCGGTCGGTCCGCCCGCACGCCGGGGTTTCGGATCGACCCTGCTCGACCAGGTGACCGGGCGCGAGCTGAACGGCGAGACCTCGATCGAATATCGGCCCTCCGGCGTGCTGGTCCGGTTTCGCGCCGGTGCGGCGGCGGTGACCCCGCGGCCCGACACCGTGCCCGAGGCGCCGGCGGCGCGGACGGCCGACACCCAATCCAGCGCCGCCGCGCCGACCGATCTGAAGGGTGCGCGGGTGCTGATCGTCGAGGACGCGGTGCTGCTGGCGATGGAACTGGAGACCGGGCTGGCCGACGCCGGCGCGCGGGTGATCGGTCCTGCCTATGAGCTGGAGGAAGCCCTGGCTATGCTCGACCAGCCGATCGACGCCGCGGTGCTCGACGCCAACCTGAACGGCCAGTCGGTGGCCCCCGTCGCCCAGGCGCTGGCCGCGCGCGGCGTGCCCTTCGTCTTCGCCACCGGCTATGGCGAGGTGGCTGGCCCCGGAGGCTTCGATGCCCCGGTGATCCGCAAGCCTTATGACGTGACCCAGGTCGCCGCCGCCGTGGCTGCCCTGCTGCGGGACAACCCGTCGCACCCCAGAGTGCCGGTCCCCGGAATGCCGCACCCCTGACACCCCCTGAGACAAGGCGCCGCCTCGGCAGGCGCGCAGCGGCGCTGTAAGACCGTGCCGGGGGACCTGCGGTCACCGCAGGGGCCGGACCGGCGGCCCAGGGATATCGCCCGGTCAAGCGACCCGACCTCCTCGTTCGGTCCGCGGCAGAGGTCGCGGACCGCGCGGGTGGCGCAAGCTATTCAGGTGAAGCGGATTTGATTCGCGCGACCCGAAAGTTCTGGTGTGAACCCCAGGACGCTCCTGCCCACCAAGGGAGAGGGAATTATCCCCGCGTGCGGAACGGATCGGCCGGGTAGACCCCGAGGATCTCGAACTTCTCAGCGAAGAAGCCCAGTTCCTCGAAGGCTAGCGCCAGGCCCCGGTCCTCGGGCCGCCCATCGGCCTCGGCGTAGAAGAAGGTCGCCGTCCAGGCGCCGTCCTCCATGTAGCTTTCCAGCTTCGAGATGTTGACGCCGTTGGTGGCGAACCCGCCCATGGCCTTGTAGAGCGCCGCCGGCAGGTTTCTGACCTTGAAGGTGAAGCTGGTGATGCAGGGCGCGGTGAAGGCCGGCGGCGTCGGCGCCGCCTCGGCGGTCATCACCAGGAAGCGGGTGGTGTTGTGGTGCTCGTCCTCGATATCGCGGGCGAGGATCTCAAGGCCGTAGATCTCGGCCGCCAGCGCCGGGGCGATCGCCGCCTTGGTCGGGTCGGGGTGCTCGCTCAGCATCCGCGCGGCGCCGGCGGTGTCGCCGACCGACTCGGTCTTGAGCTTCAGGGCGTGGATCAGCCGGCGGCACTGGCCCAGCGCGATGGCCATGCTGGAGACCGTCCTGACGTCCTCACGCCGGACGCCCGGGTTGGCCATCAGGTGAAAGTGGATCGGCTTGAACCGCTCGCCGATGATCTTCAGCCCCGACGAGGGCAGCAGGTGGTGCACGTCGGCAACCCGGCCGGCCGTGGAGTTCTCCACCGGGATCATGCCGAGCTGGCAGTCGCCGGTCTTCACCGCCTCGAACGCCTCTTCGAAGGTGGCGTGCGGGACCGGCTGCATCGCCGGATAAGCGGCCATGCAGGCCTCATGGCTGTTGGCGCCCGGCTCGCCTTGGAAGGCGATGCGTCCCCCGCTCATGACAGCTCCCTTGCGTGGTTGCGCGCGCGGTCCAGATCGGCGGGCGTGTCCACCGAGATCGGCGCCTCGTCGATCACCGCCGCCCAGATCGACAGGCCGAGCTCCAGGGCGCGAAGCTGCTCCAGCCGCTCACGCATCTCAAGCGGGGAGGGCGGGGCCGCGGCGAACCGATCAAGCGCCGTGCGCCGGAAACCGTAGATGCCGTGGTGCAGCCACACCGGCGCCTCGCCATAGAGCACCGAGCGGGTGAAATAGAGCGCCCGGCCTGACCGGCCGTCGGCCTGCATCGCGACGACCACCTTGGGGATGTCAGGATTGGTCCGGTCGGCGGCATCGGCCTCGGCCACCATCACCGTGGCGATGTCGCACGACGGCCGGGCGGCCAGCAGGTCGGCGACCGCGTGGATCGCCTGCGGCCGGACAAAGGGGATGTCGCCCTGCAGGTTGATCACCACGTCATGGGCGCCGCCTGGATCGAGCGCGCGCAGGGCCGCCAGGATGCGGTCCGAACCGGAGGGCAGCGAAGGGTCGGTGAGAATCGCTTCGCCGCCGGAGGCCCTGACCGCGTCGACGATGGCCTGGTCG
>JANXXA010000461.1 GCA_025350885.1 Phenylobacterium sp. | reverse complement strand
TCCCGCCCGACCACCTGGATCGCGGCGACCGCGTCGCGCACCGCGCCGGGCGTAGCGCGCCGCGTGACCAGGACGACGCCGTTCTCGACGATCACCACCTCGGCCCCGAAGGCGCGGGTCTGCTGGACCTTCACGAACGGCGTTCCGCGCGGCATGACGATGGTCACCGGTACGCCCAGGCGCGAACCGTGGTAGGCGAGGCCCTGGCTGTGATTGCCGGCGGAGGCGGCGATCACCCCGCGCTTGCGGACGTTCTCGCCCAGCAGCAACAGCTTGTTGAGCGCCCCGCGCTCCTTGTAGGCGGCGGTGAACTGCAGGTTCTCGAACTTGACCCACACCTTCGCCCCGGTGATCTCCGACAGCGTGCGCGAGTGGCGGCACGGCGTGCGTTCAATATGACCCTGCAGCCGGTCTCGGGCGGCGAGGATGTCATCGAAGGCCAAGGTCATCGGAATGCGTGGGTCATGGTTGAGCCGGAGAGGTCCGAAAAAGGGGCGCAACCTAACGGCGGGTCGGCCATGCCGCAATGCGGCGTCTAGAGAAGGTCGTCCCGCCCGACCACCTGGATCGCGGCGACCGCGTCGCGCACCGCGCCGGGCGTAGCGCGCCGCGTGACCAGGACGACGCCGTTCTCGACGATCACCACCAGATCCTCGACGCCGGCCATCACCACGGTCGGCCCGTCGCTGATGACCAGACATCCGGCGGTCCCGGCGGCGATCACCGGCCCCCGCAGGGCGTCCCCGGTGGCGGTCTTGTCGGCGGCGGTCCAGATCGCCTCGTAGGCCCCGACGTCGCTCCAACCGATGTCGGCCGAGACCACCACGGCCTTGTCGGTCTTCTCGAAGACGGCGGTGTCGATGGCCTCCGCCGGCGAACCCAGGAAGGCAGCCCCCAGGCAGACGGAATCGCGCGCTCGCGGGGCCTCGGCCAGGGCGGCCTCCGCGGCGGCGGACAGCGCCGGAGCGACCCGGCGCGCCTCAGCGAGGAAGGCGGACGGCTGGAACAGGAACATTCCGGCGTTCCAGCTGTAGTCCGGGTCGGCGACATAGAGCTGGGCGGTGGGCAGGTCCGGCTTCTCCACGAAGGCCGCGACCCTGCGGACCCGCCCGTCGCCGGGCGCCGCGCGGATATAGCCATATCCGGTCTCGGGACCCGTCGGGGTGACTCCGAAGATCACCAGCGCGCCCGCCAGCGCGGACGGGGTCCCCGCGCCGATGGCGCTGTGCAGGGCCGCCACGTCGGCCACCCGGTTGTCGGCGTGCAACAGCAGGATCAGCTCACAGCCCGCTTGCCCAGCGACCGCCGCGGCGACGATCGAGGCCGGCCCGGTGTTGCGGCCCTCAGGCTCCAGGATCAGCAGCCGGGGGATCACCCCCACCGCCGCCAGCTGCTCGCGGACGAGGGTGGCGTGGGCGGCGTTGCAGACCACCATCGGCGACCCGAACATCGGGCCGGTGACCCTGAGCGCGGCCTCCTGGATCAGAGTCCTGTCGCCGCCCAGCGCGTGGAACTGCTTGGGCCGGGCCCTGCGCGACAGGGGCCAGAGGCGGGTACCCGCCCCACCGGACATCAGGACGGGCGTGATTGGAGGGGCCACCGACGTCTACGCCGCTTCAGCGGGCGGATCGAACTCGGCCACCAGGTGGCCTGGCGCGACCTCCTTGAGCTCGGGCGGCAGGATCGGCGCGTTCGGGTCGGCCGGCAGGCGCGAGGGCAGGAACCGAAAAGCAGCGCGCGGGTCCATCGGGCTGGGCGGCTCACCGACAAGCCGAACACGCTGGCGCGTCCGTTCGATAGCCGGATCGGGGATCGGCGCGGCCGACAGCAGGGCTTTTGTATAGGGGTGGCGGGCGCCGGCGTAGATCTGTTCGCGGCTGGCGGTTTCCACCACCCGGCCCATGTAGAGCACCAGCACCCGGTGGCTGATCTCGCGGACCACCGCCAGGTCGTGGCTGATGAAGATCATCGCCAGGCCCATCTCCTTTTGTAGTGCGATCAGGAGGTCGATGATCTGGGCACGGATCGATACGTCCAGCGCCGAGACCGCCTCGTCGCAGATCACCAGCTTTGGCTTCAGGATCATCGCCCGCGCGATCCCCACCCGCTGGTTCTGGCCGCCGGAGAGCTCGTGGGGATAACGGTTGATCAGCTCTGGATCGAGCTCGACCTTGGCCATCATGGCGGCCACCTCGATGTCACGTTCGACGCGGGTTAGCTCGCGGCGGAACACCAGCAGCGGCTCGGCGATGGACGCGCCGACGGTGACCCGGGGGTCGAGACTGGCCAGCGGATCCTGGAAGACGATCTGCAGGTCACGCCGCGCCGCGCGCATGGCCTCGCGTTCAGCGTGGGTGATGTCGCGGCCCAGTAGGGTCACGGTCCCGTGCGTGGCCGGGATCAGGTTCAGCACGGCGCGGGCCAGGGTCGACTTGCCCGACCCGCTCTCACCGACCACGCCCAGGGTCTCGCCCTGGCGCACCTGAAAGGAGACGCCGTCCACCGCGCGCAGGGTCCGCGCCGCCGAAAACAGGCCGCCCGGCATCGGAAACCAGACCTTCACGTCGTCGCCCTCGACCACCACTGGCGCATCCGTCCCCGCCTTGCCCAGCACCGGCCGGCCGCCACGCCCCTCGCGGTCGAGCCGGGGGATCGCGTCCAGCAGGGCGCGGGTATATTCGGTCCGCGGCTCGCCGAAGATCTGCTCGGCGGTCCCTTCCTCGACGTAGGCGCCGTCCTTCATCACGCAGACCCGGTCGGCCAGCCGCGCGATCACCCCCATGTCGTGGGTGATCAGCACCATGGCGGTTCCGGTCTCGCGGCCGAGCTCGGCCATCAGGTCGAGGATTTCGGCCTGCACGGTGACGTCCAGCGCGGTGGTCGGCTCGTCGGCGATCAGCAGCTCGGGGCCGCCGGCCATGGCCGCGGCGATCATCACCCGCTGACGCATGCCGCCGGACAGCTCATGCGGATACTGCCGCAGGCGGGTGGCCGCGTCGGGGATGCGCACCTTCTCCAGCCAGAGCTTCGCGTGAGCCATGGAGTCGCGGTCGCTCAGGCCCAGGTGTAGCCGCAGGGGCTCGGCGATCTGCTCGCCGATCCGCACATGCGGGGTAAGCGCGGTCAGCGGATCCTGGAAAATCATCGTCATCTTCGAGCCGCGGATGCGGTTGAGCGCCCGGGGTTTCAGCCCCAGCAGCTCCGTCCCGAGAAACTTCGCCGAGCCCGACGCCCGGCCATTGCGCGCCAGCAGGCCCATCACCGCCATGAAGGTCTGGCTCTTACCCGAGCCGCTCTCGCCGACCACACCCAGGGTCTGACCGCGCGGGATCGACAGCGAGACGCCGCGCACGGCGGGCACGACGCCGTCATGGGTGTCGAAGTCGACCTTGAGGTCATCGAGGGTGAGAACGGCGGACAATGAAGCACCTCGAACGCGGGAAACCGCCGACCTTAGACAACCCTTGGGGCTTTTTGAAATCGCCTCTCCGCGGTCCGCCCCGCTATAGTCCGCCGGTGCCGCAAACCTCCACAGCAAGTTCCCTGCGCCCCGCGCTGTTCCTCGACCGCGACGGGGTGCTGAACGAGGACCGGGGCTATGTGTCCCGCTGGGAGGATTTTCGCTGGATCCCGGGCGCGCGCGCGGCGGTGGCGGCGTTCAACCGCGCCGGCTGGCTGGTGATCGTGGTGACCAATCAGTCCGGCGTCGGGCGTGGCTTCTATACCGAGGCGGCAATGCACGACCTGCACGCCGCGATGCGCGCCGACCTGGCCACAGTCGGCGGCCGCATCGACGCCTTCTACCACGCGCCCCAGCACCCGGACGCGGTGTTCGACGCCTATCGGCACCCCGACCCGCCGGACCGCAAGCCCAACCCGGGAATGATCTTGCGAGCGCTCGGCGACTGGCCCATCGACCGCGCCACCTCACTGCTGGTGGGCGACAAACCCTCGGACCTGGAGGCTGCATTGCGCGCCGGGATCCGCGGCGTGCTGTTCGGTGGCGGCGACCTGATGCGGTTCCTCATGGACGAGGCGCTGTGGCCGCCGCCTGCCCCGTGACGGCGGCTCCGGTTTGGCCTAGACCGGCGCTTGAGCCACCATGGGTTTGAAGCGAGATGTCGCCAGGCGCCAACGCAGGGAAGCGGGACGTGACGTCGTCTGAGCCGCCAGAGACCCGCCCGCAGGACAGCCCGCTGGTCGCCGCGTTCCTGGAGAAGCGCCAGACCCTGTTGCTGTTCCTGGCGGCGCGCACCCGCTCGATGGCAAGAGCCGAGGATCTGGTCCAGGACCTGTTCGTCAAGATCCGCCAGATGGACCCCGCCGCCGAGGTCAGGGCGCCGGGGCCGCTGCTCTATCGGATGGCCGCGAACCTGCTCGTCGATCAGGCGCGCAGCGCCCAGCGGACCGAGCGTCGGGACGACCAGTGGCGGCGCGACACCCGCCCGACGCTGGGCGGCGAGGATATTGTCGAAGGGCCCGGCGCCGACGAGGCGATCATCGGCCGCGAGCGCGTGCGCCAGTTGGCCGAGGCTGTCGCTGGCCTGCCGCCGCAGATGGGCCGCGCGTTCCGGCTGCACAAGCTTGAGGGACTGTCCCAGGCTCAGACCGCACAGGCCATGGGGGTGTCGCGCAAGATGATCGAACAGCATATCCAGGCTGCGGTCCGGCGTCTGACGCAGAGCCTGCGGTCATGAGGACCGCTGAATTTCGCCGTTTACCTAGGGAAGCGGCGCGGCGGCGCCGTCTCCACCGGTGTCCAGCGCGTCCGGCGCAGATTGGGCGCTTGAGCCTATGACTCATTTTTCAACGCCGTCCGAACGGGCCATGGTCGAAGCCGCGGGCTGGATCGCGCGCCTGCAACGTGACGACCTGAACGAAACCGACGGCCTGGAGTTCGACGCCTGGCTCGCCGCCTTCCCCGACAATCGGCCAGCCTATCGCCAGACGCTGGATTTGTGGCAGGCCTTCGGGGCCAGCGCCGGGGAGGTGCTGGCGCAGATGGAGACCCCGGCGCGGACGCCAGGTCGCCGGGTCGCGAATGGGGGTACGGGCGCGCCGACGCGACGGTGGCTGGTCGGGGCTGGAGGGTTCGCCGTTGCGGCTGGCCTGGCGGCCGTGGTGCTGCCGCCGATGGTGCGCAAGGCCCCCGAGCAGATCCTGTCCAGCGGACGCGGCCAACGCCGACGGTTCCAGCTGGCGGACGGCACCAATGTCGATCTGAACGCCGAAAGCCGCCTCAGCGTGTCGTTCAGCCGGTCCGAGCGGCGGGTCTCGCTGGAGGACGGCGAGGCGATCTTCGATGTGGTGTCCGACAAGGCCCGTCCGTTCACGGTGGCCGCGGGCGAACACACGGTGCGCGTGGTCGGCACGCAGTTCGATGTCCGCAACCGCGATGGCGATCTGACGGTTACGGTGGCGCGCGGGCGGGTTGAAGTGCGCCCCTCCTCGGCCTCGGACCGCGTGTTCGTGCTGACGCCCGGACAGCGGCTGGACATCGGCGCCGGCGGAGTTGGAACCCTGCAGGCGGTCAATCCGCAAGAGGCGTTCAGCTGGCGATCCGGCCGCCTGGTCTATCGCGGCCAGCCGCTGGCCAGGGTGGTGGCCGACCTCAACCGGCAGTTTGTCGATCAGGTGGTCATCGGCGACCCGGAACTCGGTGCGATTCCGATCACCGGAGTGATCGTGCTCGATACGCCGCAGGCGGTAATGTCGCGTCTGTCCTTGATGCTGCCGGTCAGAACGGTAACGTCCGAGCGGGGGCTATTGCTGCTTCGCAAGTAGCGCCGAATCGTAAGGCGGACCTGATCATCCTCTGGCGACGGGACCATGCGGCCGCGGCCGCGCTTGTCATGTTTGCATTCGCGTGGAACGGCTCCGCCCAGGCGGCGGCGCTGCGCGTGCGTTTCCATATCGCGCCTCAGCCCTATGCCGAGGCTTTGATCGACCTCGCCCAGCAGGCCAACATCACCCTGGTCGGAGCCGCGGCCTGCACGGGCTTTTCCCGCGAGGACATCGCCGGGCCGATGTCGGTGGCCCAGGCGCTGGACCGGCTGTTGACCGGCGCGCCCTGCGGCTGGAAGGAGCTCGCGCCGGGAACCGTGCAGATCTCGCCCGCCGCCCGTGCGGCGACGCCCCGGCCGGTCACGGTCGATGTCTCCGAGGTGCTGGTGACCGCCACCAAGCGGGTCCGCGATCCGCGCCAGCTGGCCGTGGCGGTGACCGCGGTCCGCGGCTCCGAACTGCTCGCCACCGGAACCAGCGACGTGGCGGAGGGCGCGGCTCAACTGGGCATGCTCGCCACCAATCTCGGGCCGGCGCGGGACAAGCTTCTGCTGCGCGGGCTTTCTGACGGCGCCTATACCGGCCGCGCGCGCTCAACGGTGGCCACCTACCTTGACGACATCCCGCTGAACTACAACGCTCCGGATCCCGACCTGCGGCTCGCCGACGTTGATCGGATCGAGATCGTCCGTGGCCCGCAGGGCGCACTCTACGGCGCCGGATTCGTCAGCGGAATCTACCGGATCGTCTCGCGCAAGCCCGAGCTCGACCAGGCGTCGGCCCAGATCAGCCTGACCGGCGCCCTCACCGACCGCGGCGCGCCCAGCGGCGCTGTCGAAGCCCATGTGAACTGGCCGATATTGCGCGACCGGATCGGCCTGCGCCTGACTGTCTACGACGAGATCGACGGCGGTTATCTGGACGACGTGCGGCTGAACTGGCGCGACGCCAATCGCACGGAGCGGCGCGGCGAGCGGCTGTCGATGCTTTTCGAACCCGGCGACAACTGGACTGTCTATCTCGCTGGCGCCGACCAGCACCTGCGCTCGAACGACACCCAATACACCACCGGCGGCAATGGTCTGAAGCGCAACAACCGGATCGCCGAGCCACATACCAACGACATCTCGCTATGGTCAGCCAAGGTGAAACGATCCTGGGGTTGGGGGGAACTGACCTCCTCCAGCGGTCTCGTCCACCACGACTATGGAAGTCTCTACGACGCCACTGCCGCGCAAGCGCTGTTCAGCGCGTCGGCCGACACCTCGGCCTATTCAGAGCGCACGAGCACGACCATGATCGTGGAAGACCTGTTTCTGACATCACGCGGCGCGGGGCCGGTGCAGTGGCTCGTGGGCCTCTACGGATCGCGGACAACGCAGCGGTCGCCCAGCGCCTTCGTGGCGCAGCACGTCGCCGGCCCCGACGTTGTCGTCTACAGCGACGAGCGTTCCGATGGGATCGACGAGGTCGCCGCCTACGGCGAGGTGTCCTACGCGCCTGTTCCGCGCTGGACGCTGGCGCTCGGCGGGCGCGTATTCAGGATCCATACGCGGACTCGCTCGCATGTGGAATCCGAGCAGTCCGACCCGCGCGACATCGACCGTAGCGCAACCTTCGAAAGCTTTTCGCCGAAGATCTCCCTGCAACACGAGTTCGCCCCGGGCGACCTGGTTTATGCCGTCTATTCGGAGGGCTACCGGGCGGGCGGATTCAATTCCGGCGGGGTCGTACCGCTGTCGACGGCGCGCGAGACCTATTCGCCGGACCTGCTGCGCAACTATGAGCTGGGCCTCAAGCTGCAAAGCCGCGACCGGCGCCTGACCTGGGATTCGGCGGTCTTCTACGACCAGTGGAACGATATCCAGACCGATCAGTACCGGCCATCCGGCATCCCCTTCACCACCAACGCGGGTGACGCAACGATCCTGGGGGTCGAGACGCAGCTGTCGGTCCGCGCCGCCGACGGCCTGTCGGCGGAGCTCAACGGCCGCTTCACCCAGACGCGGACGCGCAACGCCAATCCGAATTTCCTGTCGCTGCTGATCAACGGCCTGCCCAACGCCCCGCCGTTCTCCGGCGGTCTTCTGGTCAGCTATGAACGCAAGACCGCTGGCGGCTGGCGGCTGCGACTGTCGGGCGAGACCGCCTATGTCGGCCGTTCGCGTGTCACCTTCGACACCCAGTTCCCGGAGATGGGCGGCTACGTCCGCACCAAGCTGCTGGTCGAAATGCGGCGCGGGGGGCTGGGGGTCCAGGCGTTCCTGACCAACCCGACCAACGCCTTCAGCGACACCTTCGCCTTTGGCAATCAGTTCAATCCGACCCAGGCGCGGCAGATCACGCCGCAGCGCCCGACCACGCTCGGCCTGACCGTTTTCGCCGCCTACTGATCTCTCTCCCCCGGCTGCTCCAGCATCCGCTCCAGGCTCGCCAAATCGTCGGCCTCGCCGGGCGGTTTGTCCCATCGAATTCGGCTAATGCGTGGGAAGCGCATGGCGATACCGGACTTGTGCCGGCTGGACCGCTGCAGGCCCTCGAAAGCCACCTCGAACACCAGCCCGGCGTCAGGCTCGGCGCGGACCGAGCGGACCGGGCCGAAGCGATCAACGGTGTTGTCGCGGACGAACTTGTCGATCCCCTTCAATTCTTCGTCGGTGAAGCCGAAATAGGCCTTGCCGACCGGGGTCAGGATCCGGGCGCCCCCGGCATCGCGCGTCCACACCCCGAAGGTGTAGTCGGAATAAAAGCTGGAACGCTTGCCGTGGCCGCGCTGGGCATACATCAGCACCGCGTCGATCAGCATCGGGTCGCGCTTCCACTTGAACCACGGGCCTTTCGGTCGCCCGGCCTGGTAGATCGAGTCCCACCGCTTGATCATCAGGCCCTCGGCCGCCTGCGGGTCGCCGGCCGGCGGATCGGCGCGCAAGGCCGCCAGCTCTGCCCAGCTCTGAAACGGCTGCAGGGGCGACAGGTCGATGCGCGGACTCGCCTGGCGCGCCACGAACGCCTCCAGCCGGGCGCGGCGTTCGGCGAACCCGAGGGTCCGGGTATCCTGCTCGCCTTCCGCCAGCAGGTCATAGGCGCGAACCGCGGCCGGGAAGGCGGCAAGCAGCCTGGCGTCCACCGCCTTGCGGTTCAGCCGCTGCTGCAGATCGGCGAAGCTCGCCACCTTGCCCTCGCGCAACACCAGCAGTTCCCCGTCGATCACGCCCTCGTCGCGGAGCGCATCGACGACGTCCGGAAATGTCCGGGAAATGTCGTCGCCGGTGCGGGTATAAAGCCGGCGCACCCCGCCCTCATTGACCAGCTGCACCCGGATCCCATCCCACTTCCATTCGGCGGCATGGTCGGCGGGATCGAGCTTACCCAAGTCGACAGCCTCATCGATCGCCTGGGCCAGCATGGCGGGGCGAAAGCGCCCGGGATTGTCCGCCGACGGCCGCTCGCTGCGACCCTCCAGCCAGGCGAACAGGTCTTCGTAAGGCGCGTGCAGCGCGTGCCAGAGTTCCTCCACCTCAGCCACCGGCACGGGGCCCACGTCAGCCGCCGCCTGCTTGGCCAGCCTCGCCGACAGACCCACGCGCAACCCCCCGGTCAAGAGCTTCAGCAGCGCCCATCGGCCGGTGGGCGCGAGCGCGTCAAGCCAACCTTCGATCAGCTTCTGCACGTCCGCGCGCGTGGCCCCGCGCAAGGCGTCGACCACCTCACTGAGCTCCGGCTCGCGGTTGGCGCCGGGCCGAGCTGGCCAGACCAGGGCCACGGTCTCGGCCAGGTCCCCCACATAGTCGTAGGACCAGCGGAACAGCTGCGCGTCCATCCGCGCCTCCACCGCCTTGCGGATGAACGCCGGCTTGGCCGCATCAAAGCTGAGGTCCCCGGTCAGCGCCGCCAGCGCCCAGCCCCGGTCCGGGTCCGGCGTCTGGCGCAGATAGTCCCGCAGCAGGGTCAGCTTGGCGTTGCGCGACCCGGTCAGCGACAGCCGGTCGAGGAGGTCGGCGAAGGCGCGCATCAGCCCTCGCGCGGGGCGGCCACAGCGCCCCCTCCACCCTTCGGGTCCCCCTCCCCCGCTCGCGGGGGAGGTTTGGGGGTGGTCGGCTCAAATACCTCACCCGTGAAACGGGGGAGGGGGACCACGAAGTGGTGGAGGGGGCGCTGCCGCGCGCAGGACGTCTCAACCATCGTCGTCGTCCTCATAGCCCACCAGGGCCAGCGCCCGGGCCGGCACACCCTGCAGCTCGCACCACCGCGCCAGCGCCTCCTCGCGACCGTGGGTGATCCACAGCTCGCCGGGCTGGAGCTCGGCCACCGTGGCGGTCAGTTCGTCCCAGTCGGCGTGGTCGCTGATCACCAGCGGCAGCTCGACACCGCGCTGACGGGCGCGGGCCCGGACCTGCATCCAGCCCGAGGCAAACGCGATTACCGGATCGGGGAACCGCCGGCTCCAGCGGTCCTGGGTGGCCGACGGCGGGGCGATCACGATCTCGCCAGCGAAGTCCTGTTTTGTCGCCGAGGTGGCGGGCGCCATAGGGCCAAGATCGATGCCGTGCCGCTCGTAGAGCCCGTTCAGCCTCTCCAGCGCGCCGTGGACATGGATCGTCCTGTCCCAGCCGGCTTCGCGCAGCAGGCGGATGATCCGCTGCGCCTTGCCCAGCGCATAGGCGCCGACCAGGTGGCTGCGCTCGGGAAACTGCGCGACCGAGCGCAGCAGGCGGGCGATTTCCGTTCCGTCGTCCGGGTGGCGGAACACCGGCAGGCCGAAGGTCGCTTCGGTGATGAACACATCGCAGGGCACGGGCTCGAAGGCCGCACAGGTCGGGTCTCGCCTTCGCTTGTAGTCCCCGGAGACCACCATGGTCAGGCCCTTCCAGCGCACCACCGCCTGAGCCGAGCCCAGCACGTGCCCGGCGGGAACCAGGGTCACCTCGACGGCGTCGCGGGCCACGGCCTCGCCATAGGCGCCGGCCTGGCGGGCCTGGGCAAAGTCGGCTCCATACCGCTCGGCCATGATCTTGAGGGTCTCGGCCGTCGCCAGCACGGTGTCGTGGCCGGCGCGGGCGTGGTCGGCGTGGCCATGGGTGATCACCGCGCGCGCCACCGGTCGCACAGGATCGACGTAGAAGTCCCCGGGCGGACAATAGAGCCCCTCGGGTCTGGGGCAGAGCAGGTCCTGCGGTCGGATCATGCCCCTGCATCTAGGTCGGGAGGCGGGCTAAACAACCTTGCGCGGATTGACCGAGGGGCGGGTTCCACCCTAGCGCTGGGCGGATGAGCGGCGGATCGCACATTCTCAACGAACTGGCCGAGCGTATGGCCAACGGCACGCCACACTCCGAAGCGCTGGGGTTCCGGTTCGTCTCGGTCTCGCCCGGTCGGGGCTCCATTGCCGTGGACTGGCGCGAAGACCTGGTGGGCGACCCCGATACCCAGGTGATCGCCGGCGGCGTGGTCACCAGCCTGCTGGACCACACCTGCGGCCTGGCCATGGCCGCCGCGGCCGCCGACCACCCCTTCTCCACCGCCACCCTGGATCTGCGGATCGACTACATGCGTCCGGCGGCGCCCAGGCTCGGCGTCACCGCCGAGGCCCACTGCTATAGGCTGACCCGCACCATCGGCTTCGTCCGCGCCGAGGCCTGGGATGTCGACAAGGCCGACCTGATCGCCACCGCGCAGGCGGCCTTCGTGCTCAACCG
>JANXXA010000455.1 GCA_025350885.1 Phenylobacterium sp. | reverse complement strand
GCCGCTTTTCAACCGCTACGACGAGGGCATGGCATTCGATACTCACGTGGATAACGCCATTCGGTTTGCGGGCCCTGTGCGCTTTCGGACGGACGTGTCGGCAACCCTCTTCCTGACGGAGCCCTCCAACTACGATGGTGGCGAACTGATCGTTGAAGACGCCTACGGGGAGCATGCCATCAAGCTCGCAGCGGGCGACATGATCCTCTATCCGGCCACCAGCCTGCACCGTGTTGCGCCGATCACCCGCGGATCGCGGTGGGCAGCGTTCCTCTGGGCCCAGTCCATGGTTCGCGCCGACGCGCAACGGACCCTGCTCTATGACCTGGACAATACGATCCAGGCGCGCGGCGCAAAGGTCGGGCCGGGCGATCCTGCTGTGGTTGGCTTGGCCGGGACCTACAACAATCTTCTCAGGATGTGGTCTGAGGTCTAGCCGCCGCGGGCGACGAACCAGCCGTTGCGAAAGCCCTCATTGGCCTTGCCGTAGAGGAATGGCTGACCCTCGAGCGTGGTGAAGCGCCCGCCGGCGGCCTCCAGCACCGCATGACCCGCAGCGGTGTCCCACTCCATGGTCGGGCCGTGACGCGGGTATATGTCAGCAGCGCCCTCGGCGATGCGGCACAGCTTGATCGAGGAATCCATGGGTTCGCGCAGGTGAAAGCCGTATTCCGCGGCGAGCTTGTCGGCGGTCTCGATCGACATGGTGTGGCTGATCAGCGCGATCGCGGCGTCCGCCGGCCAGGGCCGCACACCGACGCGATGGGCCGCAATGCCCGGCATCCGCTTCAGCGCCTGACCGCCCGAGGTGTACCAGGTCTCGGCGGAGGGCGGCGCGACCACCGCGCCGGCCACGGGCCGGCCGTTTTCGATCAGGCCGATATTGACGGTGAAGTGCGGGTCGCCGCGGACGAAGGCTTTCGTGCCATCCAGCGGGTCGACCAGGAAGAAGCGCGGGCCGATGGCGTCTGGCGTGCCGAATTCGCTGGCGTCCTCTTCCGAGATCACCGGCACGTCGGGAAAACGTTCGGCCAGGGCCTTGAGGATCAGCGCCTCACCGGCGCGGTCGGCTTCGGTGACCGGGCTCTCGTCGGACTTGTGGCTGACCGCCAGGCCGGAGCGCCACAGGGGCAGGATCAGCCGCGCCGCCGCCTCGCAGATCTCGGCCAGATCGGCCCCGATGTCGTTCATGCATCCCCCGGTAATCAGCTGCGTCTCATATGAGCCGCCTGCGGTTTTCCAAAGGCTCAAATCACCGCAAGGTCACGCTCATGCCCGATACGCTCGCCGCTTCTGCCCCCGAACAGGCCACGGTTCGCGCCGCCGAGCTCGCCGCCTTTCTGGCGGCGCGGATGTGCCACGACTTCATCAGCCCGGCGAGCGCCATCGTTTCGGGACTGGACCTGCTCGAGGACCCCTTGGCCCAGGACATGCGTGACGACGCCATGAACCTGATTGGAGCTTCCGCGCGCAAGCTTTCGGATCTGCTGCAGTTCAACCGCCTGGCGTTCGGAGCTTCGGCGACGGCTGAGACCCTCGACGCCCGCGAGCTGGAAAGGCTGGCTCGGGGCGTCTTCGCCACGATGCGCGCCGATCTCGACTGGCGGGTTGAACAAGGGGTGAACAAGCCCGCCGCTCGCGCCCTGCTCAACCTGGCGCAGATGGCTGGCGCTGCCCTGCCCACCGGCGGGACGGTGCGGGTGGGGGCGATAGACCAAGGCGGGGTGCTGGCCATCACCCTGGAGGCGACCGGTCCCAAGTCTCGGCTCCGGCCCGAGGTTCTCGCCGGGCTGCGCGGCGAGGGACCCGGGGAAGGCCTGCACGGCCATTGGGTGCAGGCCTACTACGTCTATCTGTTCGTCGGTGACGCCGGCGGACGCGTCAGCGGCGAGATCGGCGAAGGGCGGGTCACCTTCACCGCGATGATCCCTTCGACCAGCTGACTCTTCCACCGGTCCTTAACCAAACCGGCGCGACAACAGGGTCATGGTCAAGCAACCCGCCGGCGTGAAGATCTGCCTGGTCGTCGATGACAGCCGAGTGATCCGCAAGGTTGCGCGCCGAATCCTGGAAGATCTGGGGTTCGAAGTGGCGGAGGCCGCCGACGGCGCCGAGGCCCTGGCATGGCGGCGCACCTGCAATCCCGACGCCATCCTGCTCGACTGGAACATGCCGGGCATGAGCGGGCTGGAGGTCTTGCGTCAGCTGCGCCGCGAACCGGGCGGCCTTGAGCCCAAGGTGATCTTCTGTTCGGCGGAGAACGAACTTGCGCGCATTCGCGAGGCGCTGGACGAGGGCGCGGACGACTACATCATGAAACCGTTCGACGGCGACATTGTCGCCTCGAAACTGACCTTGGCGGGCCTGCTGTGACCCCGCAGGACCGTGATCTTATCGCTCGACTCTGCGGCGAGCGGGCCGGGCTGAGGATCGAACCGGAGAAGAGCCACCTGCTGGAAAATCGGCTGGGTCCCGTAGCGCGGCGCGAAGGCTTCGCCTCGGTGCATGAGTTCGTCTGCGCGGTGCGCGACCGCGGAGAGGAACGGCTGATCTGGGCGGCGGTGGAAGCGCTGTCTCCAGCGGAAACCGCGTTTTTTCGGGACCCGGCGGTCTTCGAGCTGATCCTGGCGCAGGTGCTTGCGGCGTTGGCTGGTCGGAACGAGGCGGGGCCGGTGCGGATCTGGGCGGCGTCTGCCGGCACAGGACAGGAGGTCTATTCCCTGGCCATGTCGTTGCTTGAGGCTGCGCCGGCCGGCGGGCGGGTGGAAATCTTCGCGTCCGACCTCAGTGAGCACAGGCTGGAGAAAGCCCAGGGCGGACTTTACAGCCAGTTCGAGGTCCAGCGCGGACTGTCGGCGCACCGGCTGGTACGCCATTTCGAGACGGCTGAAGAGGGCTTTGCGCTCTTGCCGGCGGTGCGAGCGACCGTCCAGTGGCAGCGGGTCAACCTGATCGAAGACCTTGGTCGGCTGGGCCGTTTCGACCTGGTGCTTTGCCGCAATCTCTTGAATTGCCTTCACGCCGCCGCGCGTGAACGGGTCCTCGGCAGTCTGATCGCGGCGCTCAGGCCGGGCGGATGTCTGGTTCTGGGAGCCACCGAGGTTGCGCCGGGCCTCGCCGCTGCCGAAGGACGACCCGGTTTTTTCTTTGAAGGTTCGGCGGCGGCGCGGGCTGCAGCCTGAGCTCCGGCAGCCGTAGACAAACGAAAACCCCGCCGCGATGCGACGGGGCTTCCACAGGCGATCCTCCGCCAGATCTAGTGCTTGGCGTCTTCCGCGGTGTTGGTGACGGCCTTGCCGGTCGCCGAGACGTCCTTGCCGGCGCCGGCGACGGTGTTGCAGGCGGCCACGGCCAGACTGGCGGCGAGGACGGCAAAAAGTACGATCTTGCGCATTGGGGTTCTCCGACGGTTGAAAAAGCTCATCGACGCAACGCCTATGCTGCCGCTTGGTTCCCATCCCCAAGTTTGGTTTCCGGCTGGCCCGGACCGCTGGCGATCGCTGCCGGGGTCGGGAACACGAGCCTGGCGGTGATCCCGCCCGCGGTGTTGCGTGTGAACTCGGCGCGGCCGCGAAGCTGGCGGGCGAAGGCGGTCATCAGCGTGCGGCCGACTCCAGAGGTGTTGAGCGCGTCCTCCCCCGCCTGACCGTCGTCGGAGATATCAAGCTCCGCCTCCTGGCCCCGGACCCGGAAGGTCACCCGCAACACCCCGCCACGTCCGGCGAACGCATGTTTCTGGGCGTTGGTAATGGCCTCAACGGTGAACAGCGCCAGGGGCGCCAGCCGGTCCGGATCGATGACCAGCGCCTCAAGGGAGAGCTCGGTCCTGACCGCCGGGCCGTGCGCCAGTTCGCCGGCCAGGAGCTGGGCGGTGAGCTCCTCAAGAAATGGCCGCAGGTCGACGCGCTTGAGATCGGGACCCTGATAGAGCGCGCGATAGATCAGGGCGAGCGCGGTAATCCGTTGACGCGTGTCGGACATGGCGGCCCGCGCCGCCGGGTCGGTGAGGGCGCGCTGCTGCATGTTCAGGAGCGACGAGATGACCTGCAGGTTGTTCTTCACCCGGTGGTGAATCTCGCGCATCAGCTCGTCCTTCTGCGCAAGATTGTCGCGCAGGGTCGCATCGCGCCCGACGATAGCCTCGGCCATCTGTTCCAGTGTCTGGGCCAGTTCGCGGATTTCCGGCGGCATGTGCTCAGCCTGGATCGGCCGCACGCTCAGGCGGCCACGGGCGTAGAGCGCGGCGATTCTCTGCAGGTAGGCGATCCACCGCACCACCACGCGTTCCGTGGCCGCGCTGACCGTCGCCAGCGCCAAGGCAAAGGTCAGCAGCGGGAAGAGAATTCCCGAAAGCGGATTCAGCCATGCCCAGGACAGAATGCCGGGCGAACGCGCCGACAGCACCACATAGACTTCGTCGCCGGCCACGGGCGCGGCGGCATAGACCCGGCGCTGGCCCGACCGGTCGGCGCCGTACCAGACGAAAGCCCCATTTTTCCGGACCTGAATACGCCAATTGGCCGGCGGCGGCGTGAACGCCTTTGCATCGGTCAAGCTGATATAGCGGCCGGCTGCGTCAGCCAGGGCGACATCGGCGTGGGCGGGAAGCGTCGGATCGCTGACCGAGGGCTGAAGGCTGGCGAGCGTTATCACCGCGGCGAACGCGCCGTCGAAGCGCCCATCCGGCATTTCAGCCCGGACCGCGGCCAGCACCGCCGGCTCGCGGGTCTGCCTCGCCCCAGCCTCGCCCACGAAGGCCGAGCCGGGATCGCGACTGATGACCAGGGCCTCGCCGCCCTGCAGCCGTCGGAACCAAGACTTCTGGCCGCGCAGGGCGTCTTCGGGAACAAAGCTCGCGGCGCAATCGACGCGGCCGAGGCGATCAAAGCGCACGAGATTGGCGTACCCGGGGATGTGCCGGGCCACCTCAGCCAGACGTGCGCCGCACTGATAACCGATGGCCCCGGGCGCCAACGTCTGCAGCAGGATGCCCGCCCCCTCCATGCGCGTTCGCGCCGTGGCTGCGCTGCGTTCCGCCGCGAAGCCCAGGTTTTGGCGCAGGGCTGCGCGTTCGCGGTCGAAGCCGATGGCCGACTGGACCCCGCCGAGCAGAAGCACAGGCAGCAGCGCTGCGGCGAGCGCAGCGATCAGGCGGACCCGGATCGTCCTCAGCGAACTCCAGGAGCGAGCTGTCATGGAGGATTGATCCTGCCCTCATAGACCAGGCGGGGGGCGCGGCGCGGCCTCAACGAACGGTGCTTAACCGCTCCGCATCCGCCAGGATCGCCCGCATGGCGTCCCCCGCCGACGCGCCATCGCGGTCATAGGACCCGTCCTCAAGGACAGCGTGCAGGGCACGGCGGGCGCGGCTTACACGGCTTTTCACGGTTCCAACCGCGCAGTTGCAGATCTCGGCGGCCTCCTCATAGGCAAAGCCGCCGGCGCCGACCAGGATCAACGCTTCGCGCTGTTCAGCCGGCAACATGGCCAGGCCCAGGCGCAGTTCATCCAGCGCCACCGGGGCTTCCGGATCATCCACCGCGACCAGAGTGCGTTCGGCGGCTTCCTGATCGAGCTGGGTCTGGCGCCAGGACCGCCGCTTTTCAGAATAGAACTGATTGCGCAGGATCATGAAGGTCCAGGCCTTCATATTGGTGCCCATCTGAAAACTGGCGCGGGCGTCCCACGCTTTCATCATGGCGTCCTGCGCCAGATCATCGGCGGCGGTCGGATCGCCGCAAAGGGTTCGGGCGAAGGCCCGCAGATGTGGAATTAGCCGGACCAATTCCCGCTTGAAGCCCTCGTCGTCCGAGCTAGGTCGTGAAGGGCGGCGGGTCACAGGCGCCGACATCAGCCGCTCTCCCCCGTGCGACTGTCGGCTCTGCGCAGGATGTCGAGGAACTCGTCGGGAACGTCTTCATTCACCACATCATCGAACATCTGGCGAAGCCGCACGCCGATGGCCTGCTGGCGCAAGCGTGCTTCATCAAGCGCCATTGACGGCTTGCGCGGGTCTGGTGAAGGCACATTTTCGATGGCTGCTTCGGCATATCGCTTGCGCGGTAGCCGCCCCCTTTAGACATTCTGTCGTCCAACAACGCCCCGCTTAACTTGAGGTTCCCGTGCGACGGCGCTCAAGATGCAGAAAACTCCCGCACAAGGGAACCGGTTCCACGCGGCGGCGTTTCACTGCATCGAAGCGGCTTTGTCTGGGGGAATGTCTTAAGATGGCGGATCGTCAGCTGCAGCCCGGATCACTGCGTTCATCGCCAATGGGAAAGGTCGCCCCATGAGTCTGCTCGCCCGCCTCGCCCCGCATTTGCCCTATGTTCGTCGCTACGCCCGCGCCCTCACTGGCGATCAAACCACCGGTGACCACTATGTCCGCGTGGCTCTTGAGGCGCTTGCGGCGGGAGAACGGGTTCTGGAGCCGGAGCTCACGCCGCGTGTCGCGCTTTACCAAGTGTTCCACGCGATCTGGTGCAGCTCCGGGGCAAAGCTTGAGCGTCGCGACGAAGACGTCGCAACGCAGGACGATCCGACGCGCCGGCTGATGCGGATCGCACCCCGCTCGCGCCAAGCCTTCCTGCTCACCGCGCTTGAAGGATTCACGCCCTCTGAAGCCTCGCAAATTCTTGGCGCCGATTTCTCGGAGATCGAGCAGTTGATCGCTGAAGCGCAGACCGAGATCGACGCCGAACTGGCCACCGACGTGCTGATCATCGAGGATGAACCGGTGATCGCCGCTGACATCGAGGCCCTGGTCACGGAGCTTGGTCACACGGTCGTGGATATCGCCGCGACTCGCGCCGAAGCTGTCGATGCTGTCGCCCGCAAGACCCCTGGACTGGTCCTGGCCGACATCCAGCTGGCGGATGGTTCGTCCGGCATCGACGCGGTCAAGGATATCCTGGCGCGCTTCGATGTTCCGGTCATTTTCATCACCGCCTTCCCCGAGCGGCTGCTGACGGGCGAACGGCCGGAGCCGACTTTCCTGATCACCAAGCCCTTCCAACCGGAAACGGTTAAGGCCGCCATCGGTCAGGCCTTGTTCTTCCATCCCCGCAACGTCGCAAAGCAAGCGGCATGAGGGGCCTTGCCAGCGGTCAGAAACGCGGCTCGGCCGCCTCGTCGTGGCGGCTGGCCATCCTGGAGCAGCGGCTGGCTCATTACGGCGAGGTCAGTCGCGCCGCCGGCTGAACCCAAGCCGCCGGCGAGGCCGGCGAGAAGGGCCGTGGGGGAATGTCGTCGGCGGAATCGAACACCCTCCGGTCCGGGGCCTTCCAGGTCCACGCCGCGAAAAGGTTAAGCGAGGCCGACAAGGTTGCGAATGTCAGCATCCAGACCATCCGACGCCTGGAGCACCCGTTCCGGGCTTGGGTGACGCTGAGCACGGGTCGCGAAGCATAGGTCACGGTTTGGATCGCCCTGTCAGCGACTAGGTCTGAGACGCCGCCCAGCACGCCCCTGCCCGCTCGAAACGCCTCGAAAGGGTCGCTGTTCGTGGCACGCGGCGAGGGCGACCGAAGTCGCGGAATCACCTGAGCGAAGGGATGTCCAAAATATTCCGTCAGCGGTCGGAACGGTTTCGCCCGGCAGGTGTTTCATGACTGCGGAGGCGGCGACGCCCCCCCGACTTGAGATCGGCGATACGCCGGTCTGCCGTCTCCGCACCCTACTCCCGATGATACAGAACTTCGGGCGGGTTTTCGGATCCGCCCACCCTTTGTCACGGCGCACCGGCTTGTTGGACAAGGCTCTATCGGGGACGCAGATGCATCACCACATCGGCGCGGCGGCGCAGCGGTGCTGACTTGCCGTCGACCGTGGTCGCGCCGGCTTGACCGCCTGCGGTGATTTTGAGGTCCCTGGTTGGCAGCCCTGCCGCCGCCAAGGCTGAGGTGACAGACGCCGCGCGGCGTCGCGACAGCTCGAGATTCGCACCGGCCGCGCCCGTGGAGTCGGCCAACCCCACAACCTCGATGCCGAGGACGCGGCAGGGTTTCGACGCTCTGGCCGCGGCCGAGATCACCGCTTGGCTCTCGCGGCCAATCTCGGCGGACTCAGACTCGAAATAGACGGCGACTGTCTGATCGGCGCAGCGCTGAGGCGGTTCTGCGCGGCGGTAGCGGCCGGGCGTCAGGCTTGCGCACGCGCCGAGACCCAGGCCAAGCGCCAGCACCGTCAGGACGGCCGATCTGTGAATGCTCATTGCTCGCGCCTCTTCAGAGTTTCAGCTACATAACGCAAGAGCGGCTCCAAGGCCCCTTGTGCCGCGAAAAAACGCGCTGACCCGGCGGCGGACCGCTCAGGAACCCCGTAGCCATTTGCGTCGTTATGAGTCTTGTCTTGGGGAGCACGTCGATGGCTGATGAACTGCTGCGCAGCCCCGGTTGGAACGGCCCGCCACCACGTTTCGAATTCTAGACAGACCTTGGCCGCAATTCGAACAGTCGAGGTCATCGCCAATGTCGCATCTGGCAGCGTCGGGAAAACCGCGCCGGATGAGATGGAAGCCCTCCTGGCTGACTTTGGCCTCAAGGCAAATGTTCACGCGCCAGAAAAGTCGGACATCAGCACGTGTCTGCGCGCGGCCGTCGACGCCGCCCCTGACCTGCTGATCATTCTTGCCGGCGACGGCACCGCGCGCGCCGCAGCCGAAATGTGTGGCCCCGACGGCCCGATGATCGCCCCCTTGCCGGGCGGAACGATGAACATGCTGCCGCATGCGGTCTATGGGGTGACCACCTGGCAGGACGCCCTGAAAACAGCCCTGGAAACGGGACAGGAGCGACCGATCGGCGGTGGCGAGATCGATGGTCACAAGTTCATGGTGGCCGCGATCCTCGGCTCACCGGCGCTCTGGGCGCCGGCCCGCGAGGCCGCGCGCGTCGGGCAGGCCCGCAGAGCCTGGGCGATCGCCCGACTGGCTATGCGCCGCGCTTTCTCCGGTCGCCTTCGCTACATTCTCGACAGTGACCCGCCGGAAAAAGCCGAGGCGCTGGTCTTCATGTGCCCGCTTACGTCGCGGGCGCTCAGCGACGATGCCACCGCCCTGGAGGCCGCGGCGCTTGATGTGAGGGACACCGCCGCGGCCTTTCGACTGGGATTCCATGCCCTGACCGGGGACTGGCGCGCCGCGCCTGGGGTGGAGGTTGAGCCCTGCCGGCGGGCGCACATCTGGGCCGCCCGACCGATCCCGGCGATTCTGGATGGCGAAACCGTGCGCCTGAAGGCGATGGCCGAGGTGCGCTATGAGCCCAAGGTCGCGCGCATCCTGGCGATCCCGAAGGCGGCCTGAG
Organism: Phenylobacterium sp.; assembly: GCA_025350885.1. GTDB lineage: Bacteria > Pseudomonadota > Alphaproteobacteria > Caulobacterales > Caulobacteraceae > Phenylobacterium. The sequence continues at coordinate 1,712 of JANXXA010000455.1, read as the reverse complement.
CTGCCCGCCGTGACCCTTCGCCTGGCTCACCTTTCCGACATCCATTTCGGCGGCGAGAATGCGCCGGCCGTGGCGGCCGCGACCGAGTTTCTCAATGCAGGCGCCTTCGACCTGGTGGTGGTGAGCGGCGACCTGACACAGTACGCCGAGGTCGCCGAATTCCGGACGGCCGCGGCCTGGTTGTCGGCAATCGCGGCGCCGAAGCTGGTGACCCCCGGCAATCACGACGCGCCCTACCTGGCCTGGGCCGAGCGGATTTTCGCGCCCTTCCGTCGCTACGAGCACGCCATCGGCCAGGCCTCCAGGCAGCAGCATCTCGGCCCCGGTCTGGCCGTCCGGGGCGTGAACACCGCCAGGGGCGCCCAGCCGCGGCTCAACTGGTCGAAGGGCCAGATCGCCATGGGCGAAGTGCGCCTGGCCTTGGATTGGTTCGGCGAGGCGGCCGGCGGCCGCGCGCGCATCGTGGTCTGTCACCATCCACTGACCGAAATGATCGGCGGGCCGATGACTGCCCGCGTCTGGGGCGGTCCGGCGGCGGCGCGGACGTTCGCCGAGGCGAAGGTAGACCTTGTCCTGTCGGGTCACATACATGCGCCGTTCGTCTGGCCCTACGCGTTCGGAGACGGCCGCACTCACGCGGTGGGCGCTGGCACGCTATCCACCCGCGAACGTGGCACGCCGCCTGGATTCAATGTTCTGGAGATCGACGAGGCGGCGATCCGCGTCGCCGCCCTGCAGTGGACGGGCTCGCACTACGATCCCTATCGGTCCTGGTCCGTGGACCGGCGTGGGCAAATCTAGGTTTTGCGCGGCTTCGGCGCCCTTGCCGCCGGCGGCGTGCGGCTGGCGAAGGCGGCGGCGATGACCGGGGCCAGAATGCGAGGGTTTCGGACCATCACGGCGACCACAGCCGCGGCCGCTCCGGCGGCGACAAGCGGCCGCTCTTTGGCCAGGTCGATCAGCCTGGACGCAAGGCTCTCGGGTTGAGCGTGCCCGGCGAACTTCCGCGGCCGGGCCTTGCGCGTCACCACCAGGGCCGCGATCAGGGCGATCAGCGCGAACGCCGCAGCCACGGCCGCTGCGCCCCAGGCCGGACCGATCAGATCGCGGATGGCGGCGAACAGCGCGAAGGCCAGCGCCACGATACAGACGGCCGCCGCCACCGCGATGGCGGTGAAGGCGACGACCAGTCCGACGGCTTTGCGGAAGATCACGCGCTCCAGGATCAGCGGCGGGTGGACGACAGCAGGAGCCCGATCAGCACGCCGACGCCGAGCGCCGCGCCGGTGGCCGCCAGCGGGCGTTCGCGCACGCGATCGGTGACATACTGCTGCGCCTGGTCCAGCTGCTCGCCGGCATTGTCGGTGTAGGCCCGGGTGTGCGAGCGGATCTGCTCGACGCCGTCCTGCACAGCCCTTTCGATCCGCTTGGCAGCGTCGGCGAACGAGCGCTGGGCTTCGCCGGAGAGTTTGGTGGCGCCCTGGGTGGCGGACTTCACCGCGGCGTTGGTCTCGTCGGCGGCCGTATCGAAAGCGTTGGCGGGCATGGGTTGTCTCCGAAAATGAGGTCCCGGCGAGCGGCGGGGCGCGCAAGCCGAAACGTCGCACACCCTAGCCGGTTCCGGCTCGCGCGAAAAGACGGGCGATCTCGCGCGCCGCGCTCTATATTTCCGCGATGACGCAGGGTGGACCGGGCCAGAGCGACGAGCATCG